>CAZLDF010000180.1:0-5965 GCA_964558095.1 uncultured Isosphaeraceae bacterium
GCGCGACCGGCGGCTGGCGCAAAAGCTCCTGCGCCACAAGGAGCGCATCAACCAGTCCGAACAGGACCTGCGCGACCGCCACTTCCGCCGGCTCAACGCGGGCCTCGTGCAGTCGCACGAAACCAGCGCCGTCCACCTCGACCTGCTCACCCACCTGAAGCGCATCAACAGCGCGCTGACGCACGTGGCCTACGCGATCCTGCAGGACTCGCAGTCCGATCGTGAAGAGACAGCGATCTGATTGCGTCAGTGAAGCCCAGGCCGCCAGGCCGGACGAATCTCACGCGATCACTTTTCCTTCCTGCGAAACTCGATGTCCGGCAAGCGCGTCGGATGGTCGGCCAGATACTTCGTGCGCCAGCATCCGACCCAATGCTCCGGCTCGATCTCGTAGAGGTGATACGCAGCGCGATCGGCGGCGTTCGGCGCGACGAGGTCGGCGGGGGGGGGCATCGCCGGCCACCACGGCACGATGCCCATCGCCGCGCCGGGAAGCGTGCGAAACTCCCGCGGATCATCGACGAATTCGCTCACGGTGCGCAAACGCCGGCGGCTCTCGTGCAGCTTGGGAATCGACCCCAGCAGGCCCCGCGTGTATGGGTGATACGCTCGGCCGAACAGGTCGAAGACGTTGGCGTACTCGACGACGCGCCCGGCGTACATCACGCAGACGACGTCGGCGGTCTCCGCCACCACGCCCAGGTCGTGGCTGATCAACATCACGCCCATGCCCCGCGAGTGCTGGAGCTGCTCCAGCAGCCGCAGCGTCTGCTGCTGAATGGTGACGTCGAGCGCGGTGGTGGGTTCGTCGGCGAGCAGCAGCTTCGGCTGGCACGCCAGCGCCATGGCGATCATGGCGCGCTGGCGCATGCCGCCGGAGAACTCGTGCGGATACATCTTCAAGGCGCGCGACGGATCGGGAATGCCCACGTCGTTGAGCGCGACGGTCGCGATGGCGCGGGCTTCGCGGCGGGGAAACTCCTGGTGCAGCCGGATCGCCTCGATGATCTGCTCGCCGATGCTCTGCACGGGATTGAGCGAGGTCATCGGCTCCTGGAAGATCATGGCGATCTCCCGGCCGCGCACGTGCAGCATGTCCTGTGCGCCCAGCCGCAGCAGGTCGCGGCCGAGGAAGCGGATCGCGCCGCGATCGACGCGCCCCGGCGGTCGCGGAATGAGCTGCAATGTCGTCAGCGCGGTGACGGACTTGCCGCAGCCGGATTCGCCGACGACCGCAAGCGTTTGGCGCGGATGTACGGTGAGGTGCAGGCCATCGACCGCCTGCACGCGCCGGCCGTTGCCGATGTCGAACGACACGGCGAGGTCTTCGACCTGCAGCAGCGCGGGCGGCTTCTTCCCCGGAAAGCTGCGCGTGTCGGGTTTCGTCAGCGTCGCGGTCATGCTCGTCGCATGATACGCCGGTTCGAAGTCAGTTCACCACGGAGGCACGGAGGCACGGAGGGAAGCAAGAGTCAAAACGTCAAAACGTCCAAAGTTCCAAATGATACGAATGCACGAACGGCACAGATCGTAATGCGCCGCGGCGCAGTACGATCAACCAGATCACGAGAACCCCGGACCTTCGAAGACTCAGGTCCGGCGTGAACTGCCATCACCCCATCACCCACTCACTTCTCCGTGTCTCCGCGTCTCCGTGGTTCCAATTCTTCACGCCTTGGACGCGCGGAGGACTTCGGGGATTGTTGTCACGCCTCGGCGCACCTTGTCGAAGCCGGCGTGGCGCAGCAGCGAGAGGTCGCCGGTGGCGAGCGCTGCGTCGGCGATCGCGCTCGTCGCCTGGCGCTGCATCACCATCTCGCGAACCTGCTGCGTCATCGTCAGCAGTTCATAGACGCCCAGGCGCCCGCGGAATCCGGTGCCGCGGCATTCGCGACAGCCCTTGCCGATGCGGAACGTCGCCCCCCTCTGTTGGTCGATTGGGCCGAAGTCGGCGGGGATTTCGCTCGCGGGCGGTTCGTGCTCGACGCTGCACGAATCGCAGATTCGCCGCACCAGACGCTGCGCCATGACGCCTTCGACGCTGCTGGCGACCAGAAACGGCTCGACGCCCATGTCGAGCAATCGAGTGATCGCGCCGGGTGCGTCGTTGGTGTGCAGCGTTGAAAGCACGAGGTGGCCGGTGAGCGACGCCTGCACCGCGGCCTCGGCGGTTTCCAGGTCGCGAATCTCGCCGATCATGATGATGTCGGGGTCGTGCCGAAGGATCGCGCGCAGCCCCGTCGCGAACGTCAGATCGACCTTGCGGTGCACCTGAATCTGGTTCACGCCCTCGACGTGATATTCGACTGGGTCTTCGACGGTGATGGCCTTGACTTCATCGGTGACGATGCGAGCGAGCGACGCGTACAACGTCGTTGACTTTCCCGAACCGGTCGGCCCCGTGACCAGCAGAATGCCGTGCGGGCGGCGAATCAGCGCGTCCCATTCGGCCAGCATGTCCAGGTCCATGCCAAGTTCTTCAAGCTCGAACATGCGGGCGGACTTGTTGAGGATGCGCAGCACGATGCCTTCGCCGAAGAGCATCGGGATGATCGAGACGCGCAGGTCGAAATCGTGCCCGCCGTGGCGGAAGCCGATTCGGCCGTCCTGCGGCTTGCGCTTTTCGGCGATGTTGAGGTTCGCCATGATCTTGATGCGTGAGATGATGGCGTTGCGAAACTGGTTGACCTTCGCCGGCACGCCCGCCAGCATCAGCACGCCGTCGATGCGATAGCGGATGCTCAGGCGCTCTTCATAGGGCTCGATGTGCACGTCGGTGGCGCGCTCGCGGATGGCTTCGATGATCAGCTCGTTGACGAGCTTGATGACGCTGGCTTCCTGCGCCGCTTCGATTTCGTCGGGGCTGGCCTCGCTTTCTCCGATGACCTCGACGTGGGTTTCGTCGTGGGCGAGCGCATCGAGCGTGTCGCCCGCGACGCCATAATGCGTGCGGATGAACTTGCGCAGGTCGCGTTCGTCGGCGAGGACCAGCTCGATGCCCATGCCGGTGAGCAGCCGCAACTCGTCGAAGGCCGTCAGCTCGAAGGGGTCGCAGGTGGCGATGCGCAGCGTGCCGTTGCGCTTGGCGATCGGCACGCACTGTTGCTTGAACACCAGCTTGGCGGGTAAGGCGCTGAGCACGTCGGCGTCGGGCTCGATCGTGTTCAGATCGACGATCGGCATGGCGAACTGCTGGCCGATGGCGTCGAGGATTTCCGCTTTGCTCACGAAGCCCAGGCGCACGAGCAAGTGATCCAATCGTTCGCCGGTGCGGTTCTGCTCAGCGATCGCCTGGCGAAGCTGCTCATCGCTGATCAGTCCCCGCTCCGCAAGAATGCTGCCAATGCCCATTGTGTGATTGTAGGGGCGCGATCGCGCGCGGTGGCGTTTCACAGTGACGAAGCGACGAAGGGACGAAGCGCCGGAGGGGAGTCTTCCAAACGCCGGACCTGAAGAGCCATTGGGGGGGCGACGAAGGTCCGGGTTCGCCCGGTGCGGGACTCGATGGACGATCGACCCGGACCTTCGCAGACTCAGGTCCGGCGTGGATTGATCTACCGAATCATCACCAGCTTCTGCTGCCCGTTGGGCATTCGCTGCGTCCACACCGCCTTGAACTTGAACGCGGTCGCGACCTGCGGCCGAAGCCGGCATCTCGTGATGCCCTCGCCCATCGGGTCCATCGCCACTTCCTGGTGCGGCAGGCCGGCGACCATGCGCGTCAGCGTTCGCGCAATATCGATCTGATGTTTGCTCATGAACGCGACGAACTCCCGCTTCGGATCGAGCCCCGCCGCGATGTACTCATCCCTGGTGCGCTTGGCGAGCAGCTCGTCGTACAGCAGGTCGTACTCGCCATCGCGCACGCACTGCAGCGTGTTCATCAGCACGTGGTCGGGCGTCAGGGCATGCAGGTCGATCGTGCCGTCCTCGTTCTGGGTGCGCAGCGCGAACGGGCGGCGTGCCTGCTCGCCTCCGCGGCCGAGCGCCGACTGGAAGTCGCGCGTGGAATAGACGACAACCGTGCCGTCATCGAGCACGACTTCACCCGGCAACTCATATTCCGACGCGCGGGCGTAGAAGCCCGGTCGCGTGTGATACTCGACGCGGTAAGGCTCGCAGCCGGCGATCGCGGCAATCGCGACGCCCGCGGCGAAGAGCGCGATGGACTTCAGAATGGAAATGCCGCGTTTCATGCGATCACGCAGCCGGTTGCGGCGCGGGTTCGAGGTTCGAGACGACCGGCCGCGCGTCGCCGGCGCGCCATGATGCCCGGCAGAGGAAGACCTCGCGAGCATCGGGGAAATCGCGGCGCCAGTGAACGCCTCGCGTCTCTTCGCGCCAACTAGCCGCCCGAGTCATCAACGCGCCGACGAAGAGCAGGTTCTGCGTTTCCCAGCCGACGGGTTCATCGAAAATGTGCTGAAGCGTGTATCGCGCCCAGAAGTCGAACATATCGACCACATCGTCGAGCCTGGGCCCGCTGCGCTCGATGCCGACGTTGCGCCACATGACCGATCGCAGGCTGGAGAGGACGTCGAGCAGGTCGAGCTCGCCATGCTCGCCCAGGTGAATGTCGCTGATGATTTTCACGGGCCCGCTGGGAAGGCTTGACGTTTCGGCGGCGGCAAGCCCGGCGCGCTTTCCATAGACAAGCCCTTCGAGCAGGCTGTTGCTGGCCAGGCGGTTGGCGCCGTGCAGGCCGTTGCTCGCCGCCTCGCCGCAGGCGTAGAGCCCGGGCAGGTCGGTGCGGCCGTCGAGGTCCGTTCGCACGCCGGCGATCGTGTAGTGCGCCGATGGATGCACGGGAATGAGATCGCGGCCGGGATCGAGATCGAACGAATGCAGCAGTTCGGTCAGCCCGGGGAATCGCTGGGTGAAGCGTTCGCGTCCGATCGGCCGGGCGTCGAGATAGACGCACGATTCGGCCGACCGCGCCAGTTCCTGCATGATGGAGCGGCTGACGACGTCGCGCGGGGCGAGCTCCGCCATGTCGTGATGATCGGGCATGAAGCGGCGGCCGTCGCGCGTCAGCAGCAGCGCGCCTTCGCCGCGAACCGCTTCGCTGATGAGCGCTCGCCCCGCGCCGGCGACGTACAGCGTCGTCGGGTGAAACTGCATGAATTCGCAGTCGCAGACGCTGGCGCCCGCTCGATAGGCCAGCGCCATGCCGTCGCCGGTCGAGGTGCGCGGATTGGTGGTCTCGCGATAGACCTGCCCGGCCCCGCCCGTTGCGAGGATCGTCGCTTTGGCCCAGATGATCTGCAGGCCGTAGCGCGGGTGATGCGTGACCGCGCCGAGCACGCGCGGCGGGTTGTCGAGGTCGCGCCGGCCGCTCGCATCGGAGGGCGGAGCGATCGTCAGCAGATCGAGCGCGAAGCACTGGCGGAAAACGCGGATGTTGTCCTGCTGCTGGGCGCGTGTGAGCAGGCAGCGCATGAACTCGCGGCCGGTGGCGTCGCCGTCGGTGTGCAGGATGCGGGCGTGATGGTGGCCGCCTTCGCGACCGAAGCGCAGCTCGCCCTTGCTGTCGCGATCGAAGCGCACGCCCCAGCGGATGAGTTCGTCGATGGCGGCCGGACCTTCGCGCACAAGCGTCTGCACAGCGAGGGCATCGCATAACCCCGCGCCGGCGTCGAGCGTGTCCTGCGCGTGCGAGTCGAACGTGTCGCCTTCGCTGCGGACCACCGCGACGCCGCCTTGCGCCAGCGAGGTGGAGCAGAGTCCCTCGGTGTCTTTGAGGAGCATGATGACGTCGCCGTGCGTCGCCGCCGCAAGTGCCGCGCGCATGCCCGCGACGCCTCCGCCGATCACCAGCGTGTCCGTGAAGATGTGCGGCAGCAGCAGCGACCTGAACGGAATCAAATAGCGGCGTTGATCGAAGAGTTCGTGCATGAACGAAGACCCATCGCAACCATGTTAAGCTCCGGCCGCCACGTTAAGCCCAGGCCGCCAGGCCGGACGA
>CAZLDF010000181.1:0-13715 GCA_964558095.1 uncultured Isosphaeraceae bacterium
AGCCGGCTGCCGCGGTCGGGCCGGGTGAGCGAGGTGATGGTCGTTCGCGTGAGCACGACGCCGATGGAGCCCAGCGTGTTCGGCCCGGCGTCGTCGAAGGCGTCGGTCGGCGCGTCGGCGTCGATGTTGAACAGCTCGACCTCCTCGAAGCGCGCCCGCGCGCCGAGGTTCCACACGTCGCCGAACTGGCGATTGATCGAAACCGGCAGGCTCAGCCGCCGCTCGTCGTACTTCTCATACAACCGATCGCGGAACGACCCGCCCACCGTCAGTGCATAGTTGGTGTCGAGCAGGTGCGGCTCGGTGAGGCTGACGGCGAACTGCAGCAGCTCGGTGCCCGGGCGCAGCACCATCGAGAATCGCTGCCCCCCGCCGCGGAAAGCGCGGCCGCCGAAAAACTCCTCGATCGACTCGGGCGTGTCGGAGATGTCGAAGTTGTTCTGGATCAGCGAGATTTCGCCGAACGCGCCGCTGTCGGACCCGAACGCCACGCCGAAGTTGACTGAACCGGTGTTGCGCTCCTCGACTTCGATGAGCAGGTCGCGATGAAGCGGATCGTCGGGATTGGGGTCCTGGATCGCCATGCGCACCTCGTTGAACAGCCGCGTGGCGCGCAATCGCTGATCGGCTTCCTGCAGCAGGCGAATGTTGTACGGCCGATCGGGGCGCAGGCCGTGCAGCTCGTTGCGGATGACCTTGTCGCGCGTGAGGAAGTTTCCCTGAACGCGCACGTCGCCGATGACGGCCTCGACGCCCTCGTCGATTTCCCATTCGAGGTCGATGATGGGCGCGTCGCTGGCGCGGAAGGGAAAGTAATTCTGTGCGCTGACGTCGATGCGGCCGAGTTCGCTGTAGGCCTGCTCGATGACGCGCTGGCTGCGGGTGAGCTTATCGACGCTGAGCACGTCGCCGCTCTTGAGCTCGATGAGCGCCGCAAGCTGCCGCGGCGCGAAGATGGTCGTCGGCCCGCCGCCCGTCGCCGCCGAACGCACGAACGTGATGTTGCGCAACGTGTATTGCCGCCCCTCATCGATGACGAACGTCACCTTCGCCTCGCGGTTGTCCAGGCTGAGGTCGATCGTGCGATCGACGCGGACATCCAGATAGCCGCGGTCCTTGTAATATCGATCGATGATGGCGATGTCCTCGGCGAGGACGTCCTGGTCGAGCGCCCCGGCACGGAACAGCGGAATGGCCGTGCGAGTCTTGATCTGATTGTGAAGCTGCGTGGCGTTGAACGCGTGCGCGCCTTCGAACTCGATCGCCTTGATCTTGACCCGTGGCCCCTCCAGAATGCGGAAAATGAGCACGCCCGATTCCTCCAGCGTTCGCTCATCGACCTGCACCGTCGTCAGGTAGTGGCCGCGCTCGCGATAGCGGTCTTCAATGGCGCGACGGGCGTTGGCGATCTGAAAGTCGTCCCGAGGCTGCTCGCGCGACACGCGAATCAGGTCGCGCAGCTCCTGATCGTTGATCAGCCGATTGCCCGTCACCTGCACCTCGCGGATGATGAGCTGCTCCTGCACTTCATAGATAAGGCGCACCGAGCCGTCGTCCAGCCTTTCGGCCTTGGCATCGACGAACTTGAACTGGCCCAGGCGCGTGAGCAGGCGGATGTCCTCGGTGACCACGACGGGGTCGAACGCTTCGCCGACCGCGGCGCGGATGTTGTTGCGCGCAAGCTGCTCGGAGACGCGTTCGAGGCCCACGAAGACGATTTCGGAAATCGGGCGATCGATGAGGTCTTCGTCCTGCAGCGAAAACGAAATCGCCGCGGCGCTGTCCGCCCGCGCCAACGCGCATGCCATGCACACAGCGCAGACCACCGCCAGCGCGACGATCCGGCGGCAAGCCCCTGCGATCAGCCAACCGATCAACATCGAGCTGCGGAGGATAGCAGAAGGAAAAAGTCAGAGGTCAGAGGTCAGAAATCAAAGGTCAATAGTCAGAAGTCGGAAGTCGGAAGCAGGAGCGGCGCCGCCGCGTTTCGCGAGGGGCCTCGTGCCCCTGCGCTCGGCCGCCGCGTTTCGCGAGGGGCTTCGTGCCGCTGCGCTCCGCGGCGCGTTGACCGCCGCACTGCCGTCGCTACCCTCAGCTTCACCATGACCCCGATAAGCACCGCCCCGCAGTCCGCCGCCGGTCCCAAGCTGCTGCGCACGCCGTTTTACGACCTGCACGTTTCGCACAGCGCGAAGATGGTCGATTTCGCCGGCTGGGAAATGCCCATGCACTACGGCTCAATCATCGACGAGCACAAGCAGGTGCGAAGCAGCGGCGGGCTCTTCGACGTCTCGCACATGGGCCGCCTTCGATTCACCGGCCGCGACGCCCGACGTTTCCTCGACCACGTCTGCACCCGCCAGATTCACGGCATGGAGAACGGCCAGGCGCGCTATTCGATGATCTGCAACGACCGCGGCGGCGTGCGCGACGACGTGCTCGTCTATCGCATCGACGACGACAGCGAATACCTCATGGTCTGCAACGCGTCCAACCGCCTCAAACTTCTCGAACACTTCGCGGCGGTGAAGGGGGGCATGGTCTTCAAGCTCAAGGACGAGACCGAATCGACCGCGATGATCGCGATCCAAGGGCCCAAAGTCATGGAGCTGCTCGCGAAGTTCTCCAGCGAGATTCCCCTGCTCAAGCGCTATCGCTTCACGACGAAGAACATTCTTGTCGCGAGAATCCTGGTTTCACGCACGGGCTACACCGGCGAAGACGGCGTGGAAGTCATCTTGCCGGCGGCGTTCGCGCCCAAGGCCGTCAAGCTGATGCTCGACAACCTCGGCGACGATGACGCCGTCGTCAAACCCGCGGGCCTGGGCGCTCGCGATTCGCTGCGCCTCGAGGCCGGCATGTCGCTGTACGGCCACGAAATCACCGAGGACATCGATCCCGTTTCCGCCGGGCTCGACTTCGCGATCAAGTACGGCAAGGCAGATGACGACCCAACCGTCGGCCGCTTCATCGGTCAGGACGCGATCGAGAAAATCAAGACGACCGGTCCGAAGCGCAAGCTTGTCGGGCTTGCCCTCGACGGCCGGCGCGCGGCGCGACAGGGCATGCCCGTTTTCAGCGACGCCCACGAAATCGGAGTGATCACCAGCGGATGCCTCAGTCCCACGCTCGATCGGTCGATCGCGATGGCGTACGTCGAGAGCGCGCTGAGCACCGTCGGGACGGCGGTGCAGGTCGATCTCGGCCGGCAGCGCGCCGCGGCGAATGTCGTGGCGCTGCCGTTCTACAAGGGCGAGTGAGAAGTCGACCTTGGGCTGAAGGGGGGGGCCTGTTGGAGGGCGCCATACCTTGGGTCCCGGCTTTGCGGGACCAAAGTGTGCGGAGTGTCAAGCTGCTGCTTGCGCTTATCGCGTTGATGTTCGCGCTTGCACGTTCGGCCCTCACCCCTAACCCCTCTCCCACCCCCCCAAGGGAGAGGGGGACAAGAATCAGTGGAGTGATAATTCACCGTCGCGGTTCATCGGGCACAACGACCGGCGCGCCCTGCGCTTCGTCGGCCTTCTGCCCGTTCCCCGCCGCGGCGTCCGCGGCGCCATCTGCATCGCGCTGGCGCTTCCACGGCCGGCCCGACCACGATTCGAACGTGGCCTGCTGCGCATCGGTCGGCTGCTTCACGCGCTCGATCTTCCACGTGCCGTCCGGTTCGCCGCCAAGCGTGATGTCGATGGTTCGCAGGAGATCACGCCGCATGAACGTGACCTGCACGACGTCGCCCGGCGCGAACTGCTTCAGGCGCACGTCGAGTTCGGCGGGATTCAATCGGCGGCCGTTGAGAGCGATGATTTCATCGTCGGCGATCAATCCGCCGGCGAAGGCGGCGCCGTCGCTGCGCGCCGAGCGCACCACCGCCCGGCCGTCGCGTTCGACCAGGGACGCGCCCAGCGAAGCCCGCTCCCGCCCCGCGGCCGAGTCCGATTTCTCCTCGACGTCTCCGTCGTCGTCATCGCCCTCGTCATCGCCATTGTCATTGTCAACGTCGTCGTCATCATCATTCTCAACTTCTTCTTCTGCTTCGTCTTCATCGCGATCTCGATCAGTCGGTTCGAAGCGCAATCTCAATCCGACAACGTCCAGAGCCGCGTCAACGTCGAGCGCCGCCGTGCCCACGACGTATTGATCGAAGAACCATCGCAGGTCCGCGCCGGCCGTTTCACCGCACGCCGCGATCAGGTCGTCCGTCGTGTATCCCGGCCCGCGCAGGGGAAACCGCTCGTACATGAGCCGCATCACGTCGTCGAGCGATTTCGAGTCGCCGGATTCGCGGCGGATGAGCATGTCGAGCACGAAGCTCGTCAGCGCGCCTTGCGAATAGAAGTTCACGGTCGAATTGCCGCTGTGCGGCGTGGCCTTGTAATGCTTGATCCATGCGTCGAACGACGCCTCGGCGAGGCTCTGCACGCCGCGGCCGGGGCGATCGAGATAGGCGCGCACCTGCACTCGCAGGGCCGCCAGGTAGTCCTTCTCGCTCATCAGACCGCATCGCAGCAGCACGAGATCGTCGTAATAGCTCGTGGTTCCCTCCGCGACCCAGAACAGATCGCAGTAGTTCTCGTGCTGATAGTCATATGGATGAATGCACGCGGGACGAAGCTGCTTGACGTTCCACGTGTGAAACATTTCGTGCGAGACAAGCGCGAGAAAGCGCTTGTAGGCTTCGTCATCTTCGAGCGCTCGCCGCGTCGTCTGCATGATGGTCGAGTTCAGGTGCTCGGTGCCCCCGCCGCCGTCGCTGCCGACGTGAATGAGAAAGACGAAGCGCTCATACGGCATGTCGCCGAAGATCGCGGTCTCGGCGGTGACGATGGACGCGAAGTCGGATTTCATGCGCGCGGCGTCGTAGTGCGCGCCGCCCCAGATCGCGATCTCGTGAACTTTCCCTTCGACCTCGAACGCCAGCCGATCGTGAACGCCGATCTCCAGCGGCGAATCGACCAGGACGTCGTAATTGTCGGCCGCCAGTACGAACGCGTCATCGCCCAGCGGATCGAGCCCGGTCGCGATGCGCCAGTCCGGCGAGCCGTTGACGACGTACACGTTGATCGCGTCGCTTCGTCGCTGCGGATCGTAAAAGAACACCGACGATGGCGAAATGAAGGCGTGCGTGTCATCCGCGTGGCGGGTGCGGTCGGCGATGGAGTTGGCATAAACGCGCCAGCGGATGTCGATTCGCTTGGCGCCGCGCGTGTCGTCGATGCGCCACGTCGATTTGTCGGTCTTGCGAATGGGCAGCGCCTCGCCGCTCTCGCCCGCTTCGGCCACGACGTCCTGCACGGTGCTCGCGGGGTCGAGAATCACGTATCGCCCCGGCCGCCACGTCGGCAGCATCACGTCGATCGCGGGCGAATCGACGTCGCGCAGCCGCATGGTCATGCCGATCATCTGCGAGCGCGCCTCGGCGAGATCGACGATGTATTCGACCCGCGCCCGATCTTCACCGTGCGCCGGCGAAGCGGCGATCGCCACGAGCGCGATCATCGCGCACAGCCGGCGAAACGAATTGCACAATGGTGGTCGCGACTGCATGGGCCGCCGATGGTACCGGCAAACAACCCTGGCGCCACACTATGTCCCCGCGGGGCAACGTGTGCTCGGCGCACGCGCGAGCCGGCGTCATGTGCGATCTGAACTCACCCCGCGCGCGCATGCCGGCTGCCGTTGGGCGCGGGGCGCATGGCCTCGGCGAGGGAGTTGTCGCGGAAGAAGCGGCTGGGCCGGTCGTCCGCGAGCTGCGCCTGGAGCTTCCGCAGCGCCTCGACTTCGATCTGGCGCACGCGTTCGCGCGTCAGGCCCACTTCGTGCCCGATCTGCTTGAGCGTCAGCGGCTCCTGGCCCTCCAGGCCGAAGCGCAATCGCAGCACGCGCGCATCGCGCTCGTCGATCGAATCGAGCAGCTTCAGAATCATCCGAAACTCTTCGGATTGCGCGATCGATTCGTCGGGCGGCTCGTTGCGGTGGTCTTCGAAGAGTTCAGCGAGGTCGGCCGGCTCGCCGTCGTCGCCCGTGTGCTGCGAGCCGCTGCTGGTCGCCTTCATCGCCCGGCGGATGATGTGCAGCTTCTTCATCGACACGTCCATCGCCTTGGCCAGTTCCTGGCTCGTGGGCGGGCGGCCGAGTTCTTCTTCGAGCTGCCGGGAAACCACCTTCCACCGCGCGATCAACTCGACCATGTAGGCGGGGATGTGAATCGGCTGCACGGCGTTGATGAGCGTGCGCTTGATGGCCTGCTTGATCCACCACGAGGCGTAGGTGGAGAAGCGCGCGCCTTGCGCGGGGTCGAACCCCTCGACCGCGCGGATCAGCCCGATGTTGCCCTCTTCGATCAGGTCCGACAGCGGCAATCCGCGGCGAACGTAATTCTTGCTGATGGAAACGACCAGGCGCAGGTTCGCCTTGATCATGCGCTCCTTGGCGGCGTGATCGTTGTCGTTGATGATGCGCCAGCCGAGCTCGCGCTCTTCCTCGGCCGACAGCAGATCGACTTCGTTGATCTGCCGCAGATAGAGCTGCAAGTCGGATTGCAAGGGGCCTCGTCCCATGGTGGCGTCCGATTCCGCGTCCGTTCAGAAAACTCCGACAACCCACAGACGAGATGCTGATGCGTGTGCCTGGCCGCTTGTCGCCGACCGTTCGCTGGACATGTGCTCGATCTCACTCCCGTCCGACATGCACGCTGCGTCGCGAAGCGATGCGCCGACACTGCCCGGCGACGACTCCTCCTGGACCGCATCGTTCCACACTATGCTAGCCCACCGGCACAATCGGAACAATCAATCTGTCGTTCGCAGAAAGCTGTCCAATCGTTGCTGAAATTGTTTCGGCCGGATGTGAAGATTGCTTAAGATCGCCCGGCGTAGTCGTGACGGCCCAGCTTGCCCCGGCGGAGCGGCAGGCAGGTCCGGTACAACCCACCCGCGGCGGCGCGCGAAATTCGCAGGCATGCGCTTTGCCGCCGCCGCGCTGTGCCATGCCTCGCCCGCCGCGGGTGCGTCCGAAATCGCGCCGCAACGCCCGATACAATCCCCCTGCATGGAGCAGGACGACTTTTCCGACCTTCTGCGGCGGTGGCCCCACGAGCCCGGCCGCATCAACGCGCGCGTCATCACCGGCCTTGACGGGCGCGAAAAAATCCAGGTTCGCCTGGAACTGGGCGTCCTGCAGATGGAGATGGAGGGCCGGCCGGACGGCAACCCGCCGCGCGGCCACGACTGCCAGCTTGCCCGCCATCGCGCCGCGTTCGAGCGCTACGTTCGAGACGCAGGCATGTCCACGGGCTTCGTGCTCTCGGCTGACGATTGCCGGGAACTGCGCGAGGAAGCTGTGCAATTCTATCACCGCTACGTCGCGCTGTTCGCGCTGCACGACTATCAGCGCGTGGTTCGCGACACGACGCACAATCTGGAGCTGCTGGACCTTTGCCGCAATTATGCCGCGGAAGAATACGACCGCACGGTGCTGGAGCAATTCCGCCCGAGCCTCATCATGATGCGAACGCGCGCCGAGGCGGACATGGCCATCGCGGACAAGGCGCCCCGCCAAGCCTTGGCGGCGCTCGATCGCGGGCTCAACGAGCTGCGCGAGGCGTTCGACGAAGCCGGTCGAGGCGAAGAGTTTCAGGATTCCAACGAAGCGCAGCTTCTTCGCGGCATGCGCGATGCGCTCATCCCCAAACTGCCCGTCAGCCAGCGAGGCGAGCTCGAAGAGCGCCTGCACGCAGCGCTTGCCGCCGAGAATTACGAACTCGCAGCGATCCTGCGCGACGAACTGCGGATCATGAAGGAGTAGATGTCAGAGGGCAGAGGGCAGAGGGCAGAGGGCAGAGGGCAGAGGTCGGAGGTCAGAGGTCAGAGGTCAGAAATGGGACCGGATCGCCGCGTTTCGCGAGGGGCCTCGTGCCCCTTCCTTCACGAGTACTTGTTCTGCAGCTCGACGAACCAGCGCTGGAACTGCGCCCCGCCGAAGCTCGCGTCACGGCGGCGCAATTGCTCGATGCGCGGCGCGATCTTGTCCGTGTTCTTTCCGGTCTTATCGAGGATTTGCAGCATGCGAAGCTGACTGAGCCAGTATTCGTCCAACGCGGTGTCCGGGATCGCCGCGGCGATCCGCCGATAGATGAGCATCGCCTCGCCCAGCCGCCGCTCGTCACCCCCCCCTCCACTCGCTCCCCCTCCACTCATTTCGCCCCCATTCGCGGACGCCGCCGCGCCGATCGAATACAGGCACTCCGCTCGGCCGAGCAGAAGCTCCAGTGCGTCGGGCGAGCGGCGCAGCAGCGAATCGTACAAGCGCAGCGCGTCGGCGAACTCGCCGCCCAGCCGCAGCGACAGTGCGATCAGCGCCTGCAGCGGGACCGACTCTTCCGCACCGGGGTTGTGCTCGCTCAGCCATTGCCAGGCCAGGCGCGCCAGCGGCACGACTTCGGTTCGCGCGTGTTCTGCGGCGGCCGCCTCGTCGCCCGCGTCCTGCATCCGCCTCACTTCATCGACGAGCGACTGAAGCATCGGCAGCACGACGGCGGGAAACTGCCGCGGCGCCGCGGTCATGTACTGTTCGATCTCTCGCCGGGCGTCCGATCCGCGACCAAGCTTGTCATACGCCTGAATCCGCAGTCGCAGCGCCCGGGCGATGAGGGCCGGGTCCTGATCGGGAACCAGCTCGATGCCATGCAGCAGCGGCACGACGCGCGACAGGTCGTCAAGCTCCAGGAGCGCCGCGGCCTCGAACAATCGCATCGTGTCGCGATGATGACGCAACTGCCGCGCCCGCGCTTCGTCGGTTTCGCGATCGACGCGGTTGCTCAGCAGCGGCCGCAGCCGCCCCGCCAGGCGCTGCAGTTCGTCCAGTCGTTGCCGGCGTTCCTGTGGCGAAGTTTCGGCGTCGGAGCGCTGCTGCAGCGTGAGCACCTGCATGAACGCCGCGTCGGGCCATTGATCGGCCTCCGGCGTGATGCGCTGGAAGCGCGCCATCGCCGCTGACCAGTTACCCGCCGCCAGTTCGAATCGTCCCGCGGCATACAACCACTGGTCGATCGCAGGCAGGTGCGCGAATCGATCGAGCATCAGCTGCAGGCACTGATCGAACAGCGTGACCGCGGCGGCATGATCGGCGGCGCCCGCGTCGGCCCTGCGCTGGTTCGCCAGCGCGATGGCGAGTCCGATGGCGTCGTCGGCGCGCTGGTGCGTTGGATGGCGCGACGCGAGTTCGAGGAATCGCGCCGCCGCCGCCAGCGCTTCGCCGCGCCTGGCCAGCGCGTGCGCCAAGCTGAACAGCGCCTCGGCTCGCAGGGCGTCGTCGGCACCGGGGCGCGACGCCAGGTCCGTCAATTCCACAATCGCCTCGTCCGAGCGCGCATCCTGTCTCAATAGGTTCTCGGCGCGCGCGAGCACAACCATCGGGGGCATGTCGGCCAGCGACGGCTCGTCGCCCGACGTCGCTGCGATCAGCTTTTCATACACGATCGCGCGAAGCGTTTCGCCCGCGACGCCCTCGACGTTCGCCGTCAGAAGCTTCGTGATCGCGCCATACGCCTGTTGCATCGTCCGCGCGCGTTGCGCGGCATCGGGTTCGGCCAGCGCCAATGCCTTGAGCAGCGTGAATCGATGTTCCGCCAGGAGCACGCGAAAGAACAAGTCTTCCCGGCCGGCGTAGCGAGGTTCGATCGATTCGATCGCGGTCAAGCCCGACGCGGGTCCGCCGCGCTGCGTGCGGTTGATGACGCCGACCATGCGGGTCAGGAACAGCTCGCCCTGATGCGCGGATTGATCGGTGGCGACGCGCTGCAGGATCGTCTCTGCTTCGTCGAATTCCCCCAGCCTCGCATGCGCCAGCGCCGCGTGCACGAGCGCGATGTGCACCAGGCGCCCGCCCAGCAGGTCGCTCACGGCTGCGAGCGAGTCGGCGGCCTGGCGATAGAGATCGCGTCGCGCTTCGTCGTCGAGCGATTCGCGATTGACTTCCGCGTGCAGGACCGCGCCGATGCCATTCAGGAACGCCAGCCGGCGATCGCGCTCCTGGTCGATCAGCCGCTGCCTTCGCGCCTGCAGCGCTTCGCTGCGCGCGAAATCGGGTTGGGCATGCAGGTTCGCGATGGCGAAGTCGAGGGCTTCATCCGCGCGCGACATGAGGCTGTGCATTTCGCCCGCGGCGCGCTGCGCGCGAAGTCGTTCGTGCTCGCTGGGCAGGCCGAAGAGCGCTGTGAGCCCCGCAGCATCGATCGGCCAGAGCTCGAAATACAGCGCGGCCGCCTGGTCGCCCATCCACAACACGCGATCGCGATGGTTGCGATGCGCTTCAATGAGTTTGGCGCGCAGCTCCAACGACTCTTCCAGGGCCGCCAGACGATTCTCGGCGCTCGCCGCCGGGTCGGTCGCGGCCAGGCGTCGGCGGGCAATTTCGACCTTCGCCAGGCGAATCGGGTCATTCGCCGCGACCGTCGCTGCGTACTGCTCGATCACCTCCGGCAGGCGCAGTTCGACGAGGCCGTTGAGGTATTGATCTTCGTCGAGCACATCGTCAAGAGACTGTGCAAGCACGCTCGTCGAAACCGCAGCGAGGGCGACGGCTAGCACTGACGCGCACGCCATTCGCGAGCCGCGCCACCGCAACCTCCGCGACCTCCGCGTCAGATCAGATGTGCAGCAATCGCTCATATTCACCTGAGATCGCCTCGCACAGTTGGAGGCCCGTTGCCGTTCGGTATCGATTCTTCGCCCATTGAGGGGCGAAGAATCGATCACAGGCGAGACGCCTGTGCCACTGCATTGTTCCGCGCTCTAACTCGACTTCGCAAAGGTGATGTTCGTGTACTCGGCGCGGGCCGCGGCGTTGAAGGCTTCGATCGCGTGCTGCCACGAAGTCGTCCGCGCCGGCGTGATGATGATCGGATGGTCCGGCTCGAACAGCCCGCCCGAAACGGCGCGGCCGATCTGATGGTCGCGCAGGAATTCGTGGAACTGCTGAAAACTCCGCGGCTGATCATACGGCCCGTCGAGCGTGATGCGGTATGCATCCAGATTCGACCCGATGGAGGCAACGTGCACGCGCAGCGGCTCGACGTCGAGGTCGAACGGGTCGCTCGGGCGCTGGCTCGCTGTGCGCTGCGGCAAGTCCAGGCGATACACTTCCTCGCCGACCTTGAATTCCGTCGCGACCATGAAGTAGATCAGCAGCAGAAACACCACGTCGATCATCGACGTGAGGTTAATGCCGAGCGTGGTTTCGCGAGTCGAGCGGCGGACGCCCGGCCGTTCGCCGCCGGCGCGCTGCGACAGGCGAACATGCGGAATCACCTCGTCATCAGCGCCCGAGCTCTCGGCGTGCAACGGCGTGCGCCAATCGTGCTCGTCTCGAAGCTCCGTCACGATCACTCCTCGCGCACCACGACAAGATTCACCCGCGGCGTGACGGGCGTCGGCTGCATCCGCTGCGCCGCGTCGGCGACGGCCTGCATCACAGGCTCGACGTACTGATACTCCGTTCGCTGATCGGCCCGCAGGTTCACCCGAAGCGCCGGGTTCGCCTGATAAAGCGTGAGCAGGTGCAGTGTCAGCGCCTCGGCGCCCGCTTCATCGGGCGCGTACGTTTCAGTTCCAAGCTTGTAATGCCGGGGCATCCCGTTTTCGCCGGGCACGACGTTGATCACCGTGCGGGTTTCGTCGCCCAGCGGCCGGCTGGCGGGCTCGCGCGGCTCGGGCAGCTTCATCTTCACGTTCTCCGCCTCGACCACTTGCGAGACGAGCACGAAGAACACGATCAGCAGAAACGTCACGTCGATCATCGACGTGAGGTTGGCGTGGACCTTTGCGCTGCCGCGTGTGTAGATGGCGGACATGGTGAGAAGAGGTCAGAGGTCGGAGGTCAGAAGTCAGAGGTCAGAGGTCAGAATTCAGGAGTTAGAGAGCTCTCTTGAGAGGCTTCTCTCTTCAGCCCGGAGGGCTGTACGTCAGTAGCCGGGGGTCGAGCGAGTCTTCGAGCGAACACCCCCGGAAAAAGAGGCCTTCCAATCCCGCACCCCGGAGGGGTGCTCGTGCGTTCGGCGCGATTTCATCAGCGCAGGGCCTGAGATCAGAGGTCAGAAGTCGGATATCAGAACTCACCAAAGGTCAGTGCGCATGCGTTACAAGTACGAACGGGCATTCATCCAGTTGTCGCCGCGGTTTCCGGGTGGCCGGGCGTCTTGACATTCGTCGCCCCTTTGGCCGGCGGCTTGCCGGGGCGGAACTGGTTGATCAACTGCTCGGCCGTCAAGGTCGCTTCCGTCGTCAGCTCGTCGATGCGATTGCGGATGATCGCATACGCGCCGAGCGCGGGGATGGCGACGATGAGGCCCCAGAAGGTCGTGACGAGCGCGGTGCCGATGCCGCCGGCGAGCTGCACCGGGTTCGCGTCGCCGCCCGTCGCGACGATCGCCTGAAACGCCAGGATCATGCCGTACACCGTGCCGAACAGCCCGATCATCGGGCTGACCTGGCCGAGCACGTTCAGATACTCCACGCGGCGAAGGCGAATGGTGGTGAACTCGTCGGCGGATTGTTCGAGCTGGCGGATCATCGCGGAGAATCCATGATTGGCTTCGCCCAGCGCCGCGCGAAGCACGCGGCTGAAATAGCTCTGCTCCTGCGCGGCCAGCTCGATCAGCGTGCGATACTTGCCCTCCGCCATGAGCTTGCGCGCCTGTTCGAGCATGCCCGCGGGCAGAATGTCCTTGCGCTGGTTGACCCACGCCAGTCGCACGATCAGCCCGATGCTGAGCACGTTGAGCACGATGAGGAACCAGATGATCATCGTGCCAAGCACTTCCATCGACTTGTTTCCCGCGGCGTCGGTGCTGGTGGACCGCAGGAAATAGCTGGCGAAGCTTTCGTCCGAGGCCGCCGCGACGCCCCCCGAGTCCGACGCGGCATCCTGCGCGAGCGCGGGGGCTATGGGGGCTGCGAGCGCCGCAACGAGCACGATGCCCGCGAGAAGCATCAACGCCGTTCGTCCGATCATTTTCCGCCTGCACTTGCGTTTGAGCATGTGTCGCGAATTCCTTTGTGCGCGCTTGCGCCGATGCGCGCTCATCCGGCCTGCTGGAACGACCTGAGCAGCCCCTGCGCCTGCGACAAGGCGCTGCTGTGCCGATGCGCGGTCGCGCGTTCGACGACGCGCTCCAGGAGTCGCCGGGCCGTCCGGGGCTGATTGAGCGCATCACGATACAGCATCGCCGTCTCGATGAGACTTTGCGAGGCGAACGGCGAGCCTTCATACAGGACCGCGCATCGCGAGAACATCACCAGCGCTCGCTGCGTGTGGCCCCGCGCTTTCAGAGCCCGGCCGTACTGGTGCAGGAAGCGAGCCAGGTCGCGCGAACCGGGATTCCCCGCCGCCGCTTCGCATTGTTCGAGCGCTGACGCGAACTGGCCGCCTGCGAGCAGCGCGTCGATCTCATCCGCCGGGCGGTCATCGATTACCACCGTGGCCGCCGGCGGCGCGGCGGGCGGCGCCGATCGAGAATCGAAGGGTTCGGCCATCGGATCCGGTTCGTGAACTGGAACCGTTGGTTTCGCGCCCTTCGCCGGCGTTGGCGACGATGTCTGCTTGTTGACGTCATCGGGTAGCGCCGCGGCTTCCATTGGCGGCTTGGCCCCAGGTGCGGCGGAGAGCGGCGACTTCGGGGCGTCGTCGGCGATCGCATACCTGCTGCTGTTCGTGACGGT
>CAZLDF010000182.1:0-7319 GCA_964558095.1 uncultured Isosphaeraceae bacterium
GGCGGCGTTCCTCGCTGAGGAGCTTCATGGTGACGGCCGGCGCGATGAAGGCCAGCAACCACGTGCCCACGCTGAACACCGCGCGCATCGACGCGATGTCGCCCGAGCGAAAACCCGTGAACACGAACATCCCGCCGGTCAGAAGCAGGAACAGCGCGATGATGATGTAGCCGCCGGGCGTGAAGAAATAGGAGCGCAGCTCCCGACCGGCGATGGCGAGCGTCGCTCTCATGCCGCGTTGCCTTTCACCGTCGTCGAGGCCATGACGCCTTGCGGCTTCGAGACCGGCGCTTGCGCATGAATGACCTTCGTGAACTCGCCGGCGTCGCGCAACGCGCCGTGACCGGCGACAAGCTGCACGAAGAGTTGCTCGAGTGTCGCGCCTTCGACCGAAAGCTGGCGCACCGTGCCCCCGCGAATGGCGAGTTCGCGTCCGATCGATTCGCGCAAGTCGCCGCTGTCAGGCGCGGGCGTGATCCGCAGGCGAATCCAGCGGCTGTCAATGCGCTGGAATTCGGTTTCCTTCACGCCCGAGAGTCTGCGCAGGCGCTGCTCGGCGTCGGCCACGTCGGTCTCGACGATGTAGCAGGCGCACTCTGTCGTGCATCGGCGAAGCATCTCGAGCGTGCCCGCGGCGCGAATCCGCCCGCCCGCCATCATGATGATGCGGTCGCAGGTGCGCTCGACCTCCGGCAGGATGTGCGTGCTGAGCAGAATGGTGTGCGAAACCGCCAATTCGCGGATGAAACTGCGCAGCTCGCGAATCTGGGACGGGTCGAGGCCCACCGTGGGCTCGTCGAGGATGAGCACCGGCGGGTCGTGAAGCAGCGCCGCCGCCAGCCCCACGCGCTGGCGATAGCCCTTGGAAAGCTGGCCGATCGGCCGCCGGCGGACGTCCTCCAGCCAGCAGCGCTTGATGACGTGGTCGATGGCTTTGGCGCGGGTTGTGCGGCGCATGCCGAAGAGCTTGCCGCGAAAGTGCAGAAACTCGCTGACTCGCATCTCGCTGTAGAGCGGCGCCGATTCAGGGAGATACCCGATGCGCCGGCGAACTTCCAGCGACCGTTCGTTGACATCCAGGCCATCGACGCGAACCGTGCCGCTGGACGGCGGCAGATAGCCGGTGATCATGCGAATGGTGGTCGATTTTCCCGCGCCGTTGGGGCCCAGCAGGCCGGTGACGCCGCCTCGCGGAATGGCGAAGCTCACGTCGTCCACGGCCGTCAGCCGACCATAGCGCTTGGTCAGACCCTCGGCGGCGATCATTGGCGGATAGGAGGTGTGTTCCGTGTGAGCGGGCATGCAGGTCACCTGGCAGGACCATTGATTGATCCGAGTCCAGCTATGAAAATCGGCCAATGGGCTTCGCCGACCCCCATTTTCGCCGCCGGCGATTGTGCCCCCCTGAATCGCCTTGTCAAGCCGACCGGCCTTCCGCTGGCTTCGTTCTCGGCGTTGTATCCGCTGCATTCGTTGTATCGGGGCGTTCGGCCTTCTACACTTGCTTGATGCATCTGGCTCCCGGATGCGGCGGATAGTGCAAAGCGTTGGGATCGTCCAAAGCCAAAGTGATCGTTCTTCGCGGCCCCGTGCACGGCGACGGCCGGCTGCTGGCCGCCCTGCGCCAGCAGTGCGACATCGTCGAGATCGATTCCCTGGCCGACGTCGAACGCTACACCAACGGCGGCGACGCGTCGGTGCTCCTGCCCGCCAGCCGCATTCCGCCGACCACCGGCCGCGCGCTGGCGGACAGCGCCTCGGCGGTGCTGCAGCACCTGGGCGACGGCGTGGGCGTCGCCGACGCCGAGGGTGAGCTCGTCTGGGGTGACGACCGCCTTATGGCCGCGGACGAACAGGTTCGCGAGCAGTTCGTCACCCAGGCCCGCCGCGCCATCGAGTCGTTCAACAGTACCGCCGAGCGAAGCCGCCCCGTCACCGAGCGCCGCAGCCGCAAGTTCGCGTTCTCCACCGGCCAGGGCCACTATGAGGTCGTCTATTCGCCCGCGACCGTCAGCGCGACGGACGTGACGCACGTACACGCGGCGGTGGGCGTGATGTGGGAAGTCACCGCCAGCCGCCGCCTGCAGGCGAAGCTCGACGCCATCGACGCCGCGGGTTCGGAGCTGATGAACATCCGAGCCGAGACCATCGGCTCGATGAACAACGCCCAGCGGCTGAAACTCCTCGAAGGCAAGATCACCCATTACGTGCACGAGCTGCTGAACTTCGACAACTTCGAAGTCCGCATCCTCGATCGCGAGACCAAGCGGCTGGAGCTTGTCATCGCCGTGGGCCTGACGCCGCTGAAGATCGGCGAAACGATCTACGCGCGCGAGACGGGCAACGGCATCTCCGGCTACGTCGCCGTCAAGGGCGAGTCCTACCTCTGCCCGGACGTGCGCAATGACCCGCTCTACTGCGAGGGCCTGCACAACGCCGCCAGCTCGCTCACGGTTCCGCTCAAACTGCACGACCAGGTCATCGGCGTGTTCAACATCGAGTCCTACACGCCCAACCAGTTCACCGAGAACGACCGCAAGTTCGCCGAGATCTTCGGCCGGTACATCGCCGCGGCCATGAACATCCTCGACCTGCTGGTCGTCGAGCAATACACCACCAACGAGCAGCTCACGCAGAACGTGCTGGGCGAATTGAGCGAGCCGCTGGCGGAGATCACCAGCCGCGCGCTCGAACTCAAGTCGCGCAGCGGCATCGATGAGTCGCTGCGCGCTTCGCTCGATTCGCTCGTGCAGGCCACCGAGTCGATGCGCCGGCGAATCGAAGCCTGCACAAGCGGCCCGCGGTCGGTCCTCGGCGCCGAGCAGACGCTTCGCGACGGCGAGCCCGATCCCGTCATGCTCGGCAAGCGCGTCCTCATCGCCGATGACGAGCCCGTCATTCGCGATACCCTCACGCGAATCCTCGAGCAGCGCGGCTGCGCGGTCACCGCCTGCAAGGACGGCTTCGACACCATCGCCGCCATCGACCTGTCCCGCAACGAACACCGCCCCTTCGATCTCGTCATCTCCGACATCCGCATGCCGGGGCGCAACGGTTACGAAGTTTTCCGCGCCGCCAAGGCCGTCGATCGCGGTACCGCCGTCATCCTCATGACCGGCTTCGGCTATGACCCCAATCACTCGATCGTCCGCGCCAACGACGAGGGACTGCACTCGTTTCTGTTCAAGCCCTTCAAGGCGTCGGTGCTGCTCGAATCCGTCTCCAGCGCGCTGCAGCGAGTGTAGCTTCTTTTTCCCCTCTCCCCAGCGTTTGGGTGCCGTGGTCTGACGAGTCTTCGAGGAAGGCCACGCAGTGCCGTCAATCGGGTGCGTTTGCGCTTGCACACGCCTCGATGCCTGCATCCGTATCGTCGCGTTGCTCACGGCAGCCGCAGGCTACTGTCCTGACTTAAAAAATGGCGCAACTTGCAAGGGGCCGTTGCGACTCGTTTCCAGAGTACTGTGGGGACGAACGATGAGCACACGACTGGCGTTGTTGGTGACCGATGAAGAACGTGCCGAATTGCGGCGAGTGGTGCATCAGCCCGGCACACGCCAGGCACTGGCGACGCGCTGCAAGGTCATTCTGCTGGATGAGCAAGGCATAACTTACGCCGCGATCGGCGCCAGACTCGACAAGCGTGAGCAGACCGTGCTCAAGTGGCGCGGTCGATTCCTGACGCGGCGACGGGCGAGCGCCAAGCCGGCGGGCGTGAAGGGCGCTTCGCTGTTCAGCTTTGTCGCCGATCAGGCGCCCAGCGACCTCAGCGCGTGGAGCTTCGCGGGCGACACGACAGAGAACGTGCATGACATCGTCGTGCCGCCGCAGACGGCTGCAGGCGCGAAGGTGTGGCTCACTGCGTTCTGGTTCAACAACCGCATGGAGTCCGCCCCGGAAGCCTCCCCCTCGAGCACCCATGTCCCCGGCGGACTATCGATCGCGGCGTGAGCCCCCCCGGCCCCCCCGGCTCCGAAAGATTCATCCGCTTTCTGTTCCGCCACCGGGATCTGGTCAACTTAGCTCAGCGCCGCGATGGCCTCGTCTGTCGAGGGGTAGATGCGGATCATCTTGTCTAGGCTGGTGATGGAGAAGACCTTGTGAAGGTTGGGGGCGACGTTCGCCAGCGCCAGGTTGCCGCCGTTGTCGCGGATGAGGATGCCCAGGCCGACGATCACGCCCAGCACCGCTGAGGAGAGGAACTGGACGTTGCGGAAGTCGATGACGACGCGCGACCCCCCCCCTACGCCGCCCGCCCCCACGCCGCCCCCGCCACCGCCCCCCCCAGTTGCTTCGACCACGCGCTGCCGTTCCGTTTACAGGCGCGCGACCACCGCCGCGTCGGTCAGTCGCGGCTCGCGCGGTTCGATCACCAGCGCGCCCTTGTGGTCGCGCGGCAGAATCAGCTCGTACGCCTGCGGGTTCGGCGGCCGGGAAGGACGGGGGGGGTGGGGGGGACGATTCGGTCGAGGGGGACGATCGGGCATGGGGCGGATGGTACCAGACCGATCCGGACCGCCGCGCGCTGTGAGTAAGCGGTCGCTTGCCGGTCGCCGTCGCCTCTTCGGCCCCCCCGTCCAATCGAGGCCGAAGAAACGATCACGGGCGACCCCCCCAACGCCTGTGCCACTATGACGCCTACTTGAACGAGCCGGCGGCCTGCTCCACGGTTTCGCAGATCTTCATCATCTTCTGCAGCTTCATAATCTTGAAGACCTGCTGAAGCGGCGGACACAGACCGGCGACGGTAAGCGCCCCGCTGTTTTCGCGAAGCCGATTGTTAAGTTGGATGAGCACGCTGATCGCTGACGACGAGAGGAACTCGACCCGCTGAAAATCGACGATGACGTTCGATGCGCCGGCGGCCTTCACCGCGTCGCTCACATCGCGGCTGAGACGATCGATGTGGTCCTGCTCGACAAGCCGGCGATCGAGCACGCTGATCACGAGCACATCGCCGACGGTTCGGGTGCTGATTGTCGAGGGAGACTTGAGCATGGCAGTGGGTGGGGCGTGCCCGAACACTATACCACAGTGTTGGCGCGGGCCGAGGGCTTCGATGTGGGTGCTTTGAGCCGAACGGGGCGGGGGGAGGGGGGTTCGGGGGTATAGTGCGTGCCATCCATGACGGCCCTTCATGCGACGCGGCTGCGGCAGGTGATCCAGTTGTCGGGCCTCGTCGGCGGGCCGGCGGGGGCCGTCATCTTGTTCCTGCTGCTGCCAGAGCGGTTCGTGGACGCGGGCGGAAGCGAGGCGGCGTTCACAGCCGCGGGGCGGGCGACGCTGGCGGTCATGCTGTGGTTGGCGGTGTGGTGGTTGACGGAGGCGATCGACATCGCCGCGACGGCGCTGCTGCCGCTGGCGGCGTTCCCGATCATCGGCATAACCGGGGCCGGCAAGAGCGCCGCAGCCGCCATGAAAGAGGCCGCCGCTCCCTATGCCGACCCGCTCATCTTCCTCTTCCTCGGCGGGTTCCTCCTCGCGCTTTCGATGCAGCGCTGGGGCCTGGGCAAGCGCATCGCCTTGCTCACGCTTCGCCTCGTCGGCACGAAACCCGCGAACATGGTCGGCGGTTTCATGCTCGCCACCGGCGTGCTCAGCGCGTTCGTCAGCAACACCGCGACCGCGGCGATGATGCTGCCCATCGGCCTGAGCGTCATCGCGCTGGTGCGCCAAACGCACGGCGCGGAGCCGCTCGAAGGCGCGGTGCGCCAGGACGACGTCGCCGGCAACTTCTCGCTGTGCCTGATGCTGGGCATCGCCTACGCGGCGTCGATCGGCGGCATCGCGACCATCATCGGCACGCCGCCCAACGCGTTCCTCGTCGGCTTCCTGCGCGAAACCATCGACCAGCCCTATCGAACCGACATCAGCTTCGCCAAGTGGCTGGCGATCGGCGTGCCGTTCGCCGCCGTGTTCCTGCCCATCGTCTGGCTGATGCTGACGCGCGTGCTTTATCCCATCCGCATCAAGGACGTCCCCGGCGGGCGCGAACTGCTGCGCGATGAACTCCGCCGGCTTGGTCCGCCCAATCGCGGCGAATGGGTCACGTTCATCGTCTTCATGGGCACGGCCCTCGCGTGGATCACCCAGCCGATTCTCTCCGGCGGATGGGCGCGCGAAGTCGATTCGGGTACGGGCGAAGTGTTGTCGTGGATCATGCCGCCGCTCGCGCCGCATTTGACCGACACGGGCATCGCGATGATCGGCGGGCTGGCGCTGTTCGTCATTCCGATCAGCTTCAAGCCGCTGCAATGTGCGATGAACTGGCAGACGACGCAGCAGTTGCCGTGGGGCATTCTGATTCTCTTCGGCGGCGGATTGTCGCTGGCAGCGGCGGTGCAGGCCAACGGCGTGGCGGAGTTCCTCGGCAGCCAGGCGGCGCGGTTCGCAGGCATGCCCACCATCGTCATCGTGCTCATCGTCACCGCAGGCGTCATCTTCCTGACGGAATTGACATCGAACACCGCGACGACCGCGACGCTCGTGCCGGTGCTCGCGGCCGTCGCGCCGGGGCTGGGGATCGAACCCTAAAAGCATGACTTCCCCGCAGCGATCGCAGCAAGCACCGCGTTCAAGAAGCCCGTCGCCACGCCGCCCAACGCCATCGTCTTCGCGTCAGGAAACGTGACGATCCCGCAGATGTGCAAAGCGGGCCTGTGGCTCAACATCATCGGCATCGGGCTGGTGACGGCGCTGGCGTTCAGCGTCGTCAGGTGGGTGTTTGCGATCGACTGACGCGCTTCGGAACGGTGCATGCTACGCCGCAAGCGACTCCGCCAGTCGGTACACTGGTGAAGCCATGTTGAATCGACAATCGCCTCATGTTGACCTGACGGTCCGGGACTGGCCCGCGGTGGGCAAGAGCATTCGCGTGTCGGTCGATCGCGCGCTGCATCCGACCGTCGAGTCGATGCGCCACTGGCTGAGCGACATGTACGGCCCTGGCCGGCTGGAGGAGCGCCACGGGCGATACGTCTATGAGCGCAAGGTGCGTGGCCCGCTCGGCGTGTGGCGACTGCTGTTGCGGCTGCTGAACAAGAGCTATTGACCGAGTGGTTGGGGGATGGCTCTGCGACGCCCCGGCCACGTGGTCCCGCCGCGGCGGGACTCGTCAGACCACGGCACCCCAAGACGCTACGAATGAATTGAGGCTGCTCTAAATCCGCGCGCAGGATTCTGCGCTCAATCGTGACCTCGCCTTCTCAATGGCTCAGAGCCGCCCAGCGCGCTCAAGCCGCAACGCGCGTTGCTCCCTCGCCCGCAGGGCGCACGAGTGTTGCCAGTGGCGCCGCGAGGCTTTGCGAGCAAGCCACTGGATG
>CAZLDF010000183.1:0-3490 GCA_964558095.1 uncultured Isosphaeraceae bacterium
GGAGCGGCGGCGGCGGCGGCAGCGTCATGATTCCCTGGTGGCTCATTGTCGCGTTCGCGGTCTTCGATCTCTGCATCGTTTCGATCATCGTGCTGGGAATGATCCGCGCAAGCTGGTCGCCGATCGCGAAGCAGTACCCGGCCCAGGATCCCGCCGCCGACGCGGTCGCCAAGCGGTTTCAGACGTTCAAGTTCGGGCTGTGCAACTACGGCGGGTGCGTGCACGTCGCGGCCGACGAATCGCACCTGCACCTGACGCCGGTGCGATGGGTGCAGAAGTTGGGTGCCAAGCCCATGAGCATTCCCTGGCACGCCATGCACATCGTGAAGCAAGGCACGAAGTGGTCGCGAGTCAAAGTCGGCCTGCAGACGATCCAGGGGCCCGCGTGGTGCCTGAATCTGGCCGCGCCCATTGACGACGTGAAGGTCCAGGCCGCTCAGACCGCCGGCGGCTCGCGCGAGGAGTTGACCGCGCCCGACCGCAGCCGTCTATAGTGATGCGCACGCGGTGGCCGCGATCGTCGTCCCGAGCAGCGGACAATCGCTTTGAGGAACTGGCGATGGCGACGATTCAAGCGAGTCACCGGCGACGATTTCGAGGGGCGAAGGATCGCGCGCGTTGACGGCGCGAGGTTGATCCCGCGACAGACACATCGCGCGGCGCGCATCCACTCGTGATGACGCCGCGGGTGTCGAGGAGGTGGCCCCATGCGTTTGTTCCGCAACCGGAGCGAAGCGGCGGAAGAACTGGCCCGCCATCTGGCCTATCTCAAGCCGGAGAAGCCGGTGGTGCTGGGTCTGCACGGCGGCGGCGTGCAGGTCGCCGAGATCATCGCCAAACACCTCGAAGCACCGCTCGACGTCGTGTTGATCGAAAAGCTGTTCGCGCCCGGCGGCGGCAAGGACGTCGTCGGCGCGGTCGATGAGCACGGCCGCATCTCGATGATCCAGGCGACGGCGCGCTGGCACCACGTCACCAGCCAGCAGATGGTCGCCCCGGCGCGCGAAGCCTTCCGGAAACTGCAGATCGAGCAGGGCCGCATTCGCAGCCACCTGCCGGAGCTTGACGTGCGCGGCCGGACGGTCGTCATCGTTAACGACGGCGTGGGAAGCGGCGCGCGGTTCCTCGGCGCCGTTGCTTCGGTGCGCGACCGCGGCGCGCGAAAGGTCGTCGTCGCGGCGCCCGCGGGCCGGACCGAAGCGACGTGGCAGCTTCACGAGTCGGCGGACATCGTCGTCATCCCCCACCGCCCCACGCAATACAAGGGCATCGATCACTTCTATGAAGAGTACACGTCGCTTTCCGACGACGCGGTGCTCGGTATCGTCAGGCGCTGGACCTCGTCGCGGCCGGACGAGCACGCCGGCGTGCGAACCATCGTCCTCAAAGTCGCCGGCTCGCTCAATCAACAGCTTGCGTGCGAACTCGACGTGCCCGGCGACATGCAGCGCGGCGGCGGGCCGTATCCCGCGGCCATCTTCATCCACGCCCTCGACAGCGACGCACGCAGCTCGCGCAACATTCCCATCAGCCGCCGCCTCGCCAAGCGCGGCATCATCGGCGTGCGCATGAGCCTCACCGGCCACGGCGCCAGTGAAGGCACGATGGAGCAGGCCACCGACGTGCAGTCGCTCCAGGACCTGCACGCGGTCTTCCAGGCAGTGCAGCGCCTCCACGAAGTCGATCCGAACCGGATCGGAATCGTCGGCAGCGGCGAGGGCGCGCTGATCGCGCTGCACTATGCAGCGCGTTTTCCAAACGCCATCAAGGCCCTCGTGATCCGCGGTCCGGTGCTGGGCAACGAATCGGAGGCGGCGCACCAGGTGACGGCCCCAACGCTGCTCATCCACGCCGAGCACGACACCGCGCTCGTGGAATGCGTCAACCTGCTCGACAGGGAACTGCTCGTGACGCACGAAGTCCTGCGCATCCCGGATTCCAACCGCATGTTCAGCGACCCGATCAGCCGCGAGCTGATGGTCAACGCGTCCGTGCAATGGATGGCGGACCACCTGGCGGCGATCCCGCCGTCGGAAGACCGAGCGCCGGCGCGCGAGGTAGCGCAGGCGTCTGGCGCGTGATCGTTGCGATGGCGCCCGGTCCGTTGCACGCGGTCGGTGGCGAACAAGCAGTGGCACAGGCGTCTCGCCTGTGATCGCATCGTCGGCCTCAACGGCCGAAGATGCGATGGCGAACGGCAACGGTGCGCAGTCCGTCCTGATTGCAGCGCTCCTTCGCGGCCGATTCACGTTATCGTTGCATCATGTCAAACGCCACGTCGGCTCGCATCATCCGCTACGTGCCGAACGCGCTTTCGTCGCTGCGACTTCTCCTGGCGCTTGTGTTCCCCTGGATCGATCCGTCGTGGCGTCTGCCGGTGATCCTGATCGCGGGCGCGACGGACGGCCTGGATGGGCTGATTGCGCGGCGATTCCACGCAAAAAGCGCCGCGGGCGGCCTGCTCGACGCCATCGCGGACAAGGCATTCGTCGTCAGCGTGCTGCTCACGATGATCGTGCAAACGAACATTGCGTGGTGGCAGGCGCTGTGCGTGATCGTGCGCGACCTCGCCATCGCCGTCGTCGTGGGATACACCGCGACACAAGGCGAATGGGGGCGATTTCGCGAGATGCGATCGCGCCTCGGCGGCAAGGCGACCACGGCGTGCCTGTTCGCGTGGTTTGTCGCGCTGACGACTTCGTGGGATTGGCTGGCGCAATGGCGCTGGCCGCTGTTCATCCTGACGGCGGCGATGAGCGCGTTCGCGGCCGCCGATTATCTCGCCCAGTTCGCGCGCGCCCAGCGGCAACGATCGCGACAGCTCAACGCAACCGAATCTCGAACCGCTGATGAGCGCTGATGAAGCTCGACTCAGGAGCGAGCCGGCGCTGTATGCCCCCGAGCTCGCTTCCATCCGCGTTCATCTGCGTTCATCTGCGGTTCCATTTCCTCGCGCAGCAAGTACGCCACGAACCGCCGATGTCGCCAGCAACCCGAGCGCGTACGGCACGCCATGCACGAGGTATCGCTTAGCCAGCCGGCGCGGCTCCTGCGCCAGCCGATGCGCCCATTCCATCCCGATCGCCTGCACCCATCGCGGCGCGCGCTTCGCGTCGCCCGCGAGGAAACTGAAGCTGATCCCCACCCCGATCCACCACGCGCGCGGCAACTCGCCGCGAATCTTCTGAATCAAGCGCTCCTGCTTCGGCGAGCCCAGCGCCACATAGACGATGTCCGGCTGGGCGCGCACGACCGTGTCGATCACGTCGTTCATCAAGTCGTCATCGTGCTCGAAACCGAACGGCGGGCAGTGCACGCCGGCGACGTGAACGTCGGGAAACAGGCGAGCCAGTTCGTGCGACGCCACTTTCGCGGTGCCGGGATTGCCGCCAAGCAGGAAGATGCTTCGACCCTGGCGTGACGCCTCGTCCGTCAGCGTCAGAAACAGCGTCGAGCCCGCGATGCGCTGAGGCAGCGGCGTGCGCTGCAG
>CAZLDF010000184.1:0-5175 GCA_964558095.1 uncultured Isosphaeraceae bacterium
GCGGCGGAGAGCCACGTCGATCGTTCGATCATCGACTGTTCGCCGTTCATTTCGACGAACGTGCAGGGCACGCAGGTTTTGCTGGATGCCTGCCGCGAATTGGGAACGATCGAGCGGTTCGTGCATGTGAGCACCGACGAGGTCTATGGCGAGCTGCCGCTCGATGAACCGGATTTGAAGTTCGCTGAATCGACGCCGCTGGCGCCCAACAGCCCATACGCTGCGTCGAAGGCGGCGTCGGACGTGCTGGTGCTCGCGTATCACCACACGTTCGGGTTCCCCGCGGTGGTGACGCGATGCTCGAATAACTTCGGGCCGTACCAGTTTCCTGAGAAGGTGATTCCGCTCTTCGTGACGAATCTCATCGACGGCCGGAAGGTGCCGCTCTATGGCGACGGACGCAATGTCCGTGACTGGCTGCACGTCGAAGACCATTGCGAAGCGATCCTGCGCGTGATCGATCGCGGAAAGATCGGCGAGACGTACAACATCGGCGGCAACAACGAACGCTCCAACAACGAGCTGACGCACATGATTCTCGAAGAACTCGGCTGCGGTCGCGAGATGATCCAGCCGGTGGTTGATCGATTGGGACATGACCGGCGTTACGCCATCGACGCGACGAAGATTCGCGAGCAGCTCGGATGGGAACCCACGCGCAGCGCGTGGCCCGAGGCGCTCGCTCGGACGATCGAATGGTACAAAGCGAACGAGTCGTGGTGGCGGCCGCTGAAGGAGCGCCACGCGCTGGTGGCGGCGAAGTAGCTTCGGCGCGCGGCGATGATCGACTCAGTGGAACGGGCGTCTCGCCCGTTTGTGCCACTGGCATCTCACGCGCTCGTATCATGCCGCCGAGCGCGGCATGGCCTACGACGAACAGCACAGCGATGCGGAACTGGTGAGCGCGGCGAACCGTGGCGACGTCGCTGCGTTCGAGGCGCTCTACGAACGCTATCGCGCGTGGGTCGCGGGACTGGCACATCGCTTCACGCGCGATGACGCGGCCGCGCAGGACATCACGCAGGAAGCGTTTCTCTGGCTGTTGCGCAAGTTCCCGGGCTTTGAGCTGCGCGCGAAGATGAAGTCCGTGCTCTACCCCGTCGTGCGCAGTATGGCGCTGACGCGAGCGCGGCGACCGGCGGAGGCGGAGCTGCCGGACATTGCCGCAAAGCAGGACCGCGTGCCGGACGCGACGCTGGCGACGCGACTGGCGGCGGCGCTCGATTCGCTGGCGGCCGGCGAGCGCGAGGCGCTGATCCTGCGGTTCGCCGACGACCTGTCGCTGCAGGAGATTTCGGTTGCCCTGGGCGTGCCGCTTGGGACCGTCAAATCCCGCCTGCACAATGGGTTACGGGCGATGCGCGAGCACCCGGCGCTGAAATTCGACAACTTTTCGTGAACCTTTCGGCGGCCTGCGCGCTGAATGGAGCGGGTGATTGCATGACGCACACGCCGGACAATTCGAGGCCGTTCAACGAGGACGAGTTCGCCCGCGAGCCGTGGCGAAGCGCCTGGCGTTCATGCGCCGAGCGGGCCGATCTCGTAACGCCCGCGCTGGATGATGAGATTCGCAGTGCGACGAGGGCGCACTTTGCCCGGCCGCGCGTCGAGCGGCATCGTGGCCGGCGGCTGATTCCCGCGTTCGCCGCCGCGGCGATTCTGGCGATTGGTTCGTTTTTGACGTGGATCGGGCTGCGTTCGCGACATGCTGTTTCGCCGCCGCCGGCAACCGTCGTGTTTGAGGCGGCGGACTTCGACCGCAGCGGGCGCGTGGACTTGCTCGATGCGTTTGGACTGGCGAAGGCGATCGAGCTTGGTGCTTCGGCGGACACGGGTGCGTCTTTCGCGGCGGCCGACGTGAATCGCGACGGGCGGGTGGATGACCGCGATGTGGATCACATCGCGCAGCAGGCGGTGGCGCTGCCGGAGGGCGTGGGATGATGTCGCCCAAACGCATGCCGGTGATCGTGCTTCTGCTGTGCGCCACGGCGCTGCTTGCGGCGAGTGGGGGCGCTGCGGACGATCAGCGTGAGGCGATTCGATTCGTGCCTGTCGAGGTGTGGATTGACACCGGCGGCACGCCGCTTGCCACATATCAGATCGACATCGCGGCGACGACTGAAGGCGTGACGATCGTCGGCATCGAAGGCGGCGAGCACGAGCTCTTCCGCGAGCCGCCCTATTACGACGCCCGCGCGATGCAGAGCAATCGGGTCATCGTCGGCGACTTCTCCACGGCCCGCGCCGAGCTGCTCCCCATCGGCCGGTTCCGTGTCGTCACGCTGCATCTGCAGGTCGCGGGCGATGCGCAGCCGGATTTCACGGCCGTACTCGATGTCGCGGCGGACGCCGATGCAGCGCCGATCCACGGCAACGTCACTTTCGTACTGAAGGATGCACCGGAATGAACACTCGCCAATCAAGCTTCCTCATGGCGTCTGGTTTGCTCGCAACTGTCATCGCGCTGCTGTTGACGGGTTGCGACGCGTCCAGCAGACCGGCCGCGTACAGTCGTGCTCCGAGTAATGCTGAGATGGCGCAGGCGCGCGCGCAAATCGGCGGCGCCAGTCTTTACGAGACAGGCTCGGCCCGTGCGGGACAATTCCAATTTGGCGGCGCCGCGGATGCGAGGGAGAGCCAAGTTCGGCAGTGGCGCGCGGCGACCCCTGCGGGTGGTCTGCCCGGACTCGACGAAGAAGTCTGGGTCATCGCCAAAGCGGAATCACGGGCGGCGGGCGCGCAGCAACCAGTCGATGACGAGGTCCCAGGCTGCGGCGCGATGTTGTGTCGGATACCCGACGCGCCCGCGGAGAAGCACCTGCCGATGCCGCTCAAGCACACGAGCGTCAGCACGCGGATCAGCGCGTACATCGCGTCGGTCAACGTCACGCAGCAGTTTCACAATCCCTACGACGGCAAGATCGAAGCGATTTATGTCTTCCCCTTGCCGGCGAATGCTGCGATCAACGGTTTCGTGATGACGATCGGCGAGCGGCGCATCCGGGGCATTCTGCGCGAGCGCGAGCAGGCGGAACAAATCTACAGCGAAGCGCGCGCGCAGGGCTACGTCGCGTCGCTGCTGACGCAGGAGCGACCGAACGTCTTCACGCAAGCGGTGGCGAACATCGAGAGCGGCGCGCGCGTTGATGTGGACATCACCTATTTCCACACGCTCAGCTACGACGACGGCTGGTATGAGTACGTCTTGCCGATGGTGGTCGGGCCGCGATTCAACCCGCCGGGGTTCACCGACGGGATCGGCGCCGTCCCCAGCGTCCCGGCGGCGCGATCCGGCCGGCGGACCGATGTGCACTACATCGAGCCGCACGAACGCAGCGGGCACGACATCAGTCTTGAAGTGGCGATCGAGGCGGGAGTGGAAGTTGAAGACATCAGATGCCTCTCCCACGATGTCGAAATCACCGGCGAGCATTCGTCGCAGGTGACGGTCGCGCTCGCGGAACACGACCGCATTCCGAACAAGGACTTCGTGCTGCGCTATCGCATCGCGGGCGACGACGTTCGCGCGGCACTGCTCGCGACGCGGACGAAGGAGGGCGGGTTCTTTACGCTCATGCTTTATCCGCCGGCCGATCTTGATGAGCTCGAGCGATCGCCCGTTGAAATGGTGTACGTGATCGACACATCGGGTTCGATGGCGGGCGAGCCGATTCGGTTGGCGCGCGATGCGGTGCAGGCGAGCTTGCGGCAACTTCAGCCGCAGGACACGTTTCAGGTGATACGCTTTTCCAACGCGACCTCGCAGTTCGGGCGTGATCCGGCGCCCGCTTCACGGGAGAACATCAATCGTGCGCTCGGCTACGTGCGATCCCTGCACGCGGACGGCGGGACGATGATGCTGCACGGCTTGCGCGCTGCGCTGGACCTCCCGCACGATGAAGGCCGCGTGCGATTCGTGGTGTTCCTGACCGACGGTTACATCGGCAACGAGCGCGAAATCCTCGACACGATCCAGCAGGGGCTGGGCGAGACGCACATCTTCAGCTTCGGCATCGGGTCTTCGCCGAACCAGTATCTCCTGGAGCGCATGGCGAAGCTTGGGCGCGGCGTGGTGGCGCACATCGGTCTGCGACGGGACGCGGGCGAGGTGATGGCGGCGTTCACCAATCGGATCGCGCATCCCGCGATGACGAACCTGGAGATCGACTGGGGCGGCTTGCAGGTGACGGATGTGCTGCCGCAGCGATTGCCCGATCTGTTTGTCGGCCGGCCGGTGATCTTGGCGGGACGGTTTGAATGCGATGATGAATCCGAGTTCACGCAGCGCACGGTTCGAGTGCGCGGCGACGTGGCGGGCCATCGCGTCGAGACGCAGCTTCCGCTTCGCATCGTCGAAGCGGCGGAGCACGAAGCCCTGCCCGTCGTGTGGGCGCGAGCGCAGATCGCCGACATGATGGATCGAATCTCATCTGGCTCGCAATCGGAGAATACTGCCGCGATCCGGCAGCTTGCGCTTGATTACGATCTTATGTCGGCGTTCACGGCGTTTGTCGCGGTCGATTCGTCGCGCATCACGCAGGGCGACCACGGGACGACCGTGCCCGTCGCGGTCCCGGTGCCGGAAGGCGTGCGCTATGAGACCACCGTGGCGTCCTCGCCGCTGGGGCAGTGATCGCGCCCGCCACTGGACCTCGGCGCCGCTTAGTTTTGGCGCGAGAGAAGCTCGTCAATTGCTTCGACCGGGATGAGGTCATCGGCAGTGATCGCCTGCGGCAGCTCTTCGATCGTCTTCGCCATCGCCAGCGTGAACTGGCCGACAGCGGTGCGGCGGATGCTCGTGCAGTGGCCGCCCGTGCCGAGCGACCGGCCGAGATCGCGCGCCAGGGCGCGCACGTAGAAGCCCTTGGCGCAGTGGATGTCGAGCGTCACGACCGGCCAGTCATAGGCGAGCACTTCATTGGAATGGACAATCACCGGCCGCGGCGCGAGCTGGACTCCCTGGCCCCTCCTCGCCATCTTGTACGCCCGCCGCCCCGCGACCTTGACCGCGCTGAACGCGGGTGGGGACTGCAGAAACTCGCGCGTGAACTGTTCGCGAACGATGCGCTCGATCGTCTCCCGCGACGGGCGTGCGATGACATCGACCAACTCGCGCTGGCCTTCGAGATCGTCGGTGCTCGTGAACGCGGAGAGATCGATCGTCGTCGTGTAGCG
>CAZLDF010000185.1:0-6623 GCA_964558095.1 uncultured Isosphaeraceae bacterium
GATTGGGAACCGCCCATCTGTGTCGGCGGCGGCGGCGGCGGTGGTGGCGGCTCGCCAATCGTGCATTACCAAGAGGCACAGCCCCTCGAGGGCGACGCTACGGGCGACGAATTCGGCTCGATGATCTCGACGGTTCGAGACACGGATGGCGATGGCGTGGCGGAGTATGCGGTCGGCGCGCCGTTCAACGACGACGCCGGCGCGCAAGCCGGCGCTGTCTATGTCTTCAACGGCGCCACCTCTGAATTGCGATTCACACTCACCGGCCAGAAACCCGGCGATCGATTCGGTTCGAGCATCGCCGACGTCGGCGACATGGACGGCGACGGCGTGGCCGACTTCGTCGTCGGCGCGCCGCGACATCGCAACGAACGCGGCGCCGTCTATGGATTCTCCGGCCAAGACGGTTCGCGCATCTTCCGAATCCTCGGCGAGCGGACCGGCGACCGCTTCGGGTTCAGTCTCAGCGGCGGCGTTGACATCGACAACGACGGCGTGAACGACTTCATCGTCGGCGCGCCCCTCAACGATGATGCCGCGGATAGCGCCGGCAAGGTGTACGTCTTCAGCGGCGCGACGCGCGAGCTGTACGACACCGTTCGTGGGGAGAAGGCGAAGGACAAGTTCGGCTGGGCCGTCGCCGTCGCCGAGAACCTCGACGGCGACGCATTCGCCGACTACTTCGTCAGCGCGCCGTTCAACGACCGCGTCGCCCACGACGCCGGCAAGGTGTACGCCTTCTCCGGCAAGAAGGGCAAGCGGATTTACACGCTGCTCGGCCAGCACCACGGCCACGAGTTCGGCTGGGCCCTGGCGTCCAACGCGAACTTCGACGGCGACGGCTTCTCCGACCTCGTCATCGGCTCACCGAAATACCACACCGCGTCGTGGACCGGCTGGGGCGAAGTCGCCGGATACTCCGGCGCATATGGCTACATGCTCTGGGCCGCCGGTTCAGACTGGTTCACCGACGACCTCGGCGCGGCGATCTGCGTGCTCGATGATCTCAACGGCGATGGCTTCTCTGATGTCGCCGCCGGCGTGCCCGGCGAGGCGAGCGTCGCGCCGGCCGCGGGCGAATGCCGCATTCTCTCGGGCCTCGGCGGCTTCCAGTTGCAGAGGCTCGCGCTTTCGGATGCCGGCGACGAACTTGGCGCGTGCGTGGCCGCGATCGGAGACGTGGACGGCGACGGCGTGCGCGATCTTGCCGCCGCCGCGCCACGCAACGACGAAGCCGCCAGCAACGCCGGTCGCGTGCACGTGCTCGTCACCGGACCCGCCGACGATGACGCTTCGCAGGCGAACCTGCATTCAATCGCTGCGCCGAATGACGCGGTGGCCTGCCTGATGAGCGGTGTTGAGCGCGGCGCGACCGCCGCCGACATGCATGTGCTGCTTCAGCAAGCGCTGGCAAGGCCGGTCCTCGGGATCGATCCTACCCGACACGCCAAAGACTTCGACTCGGCGGAGAGCGATTGATCGCTGCCAGGCGAATTCCCTCGAACTTGAAATGAGCCGCCGGCTCGAATGAGCCGGCGTCTTTTCATGTCGTTGGGTTGTTGTTCGCGATTCATGACACGCGACGGGAATTCCTACGCGGCGGCGCGCGATTCTCGCCGCGCTGGGCGCGCCGCATGCGATCTCGCGGCCGCGGCGCGATCCTGCGGCTTCGCCAGCAGCGCCTCGAGCATTTCGCCCGGCGCAGCGGCGAAGAAGTCCGCGCCAGTGTCCTGCGCCAGAACCGCTCCCCCCACTGCGAACCGCACGTTCGGGCACGCGCCGATCTCGCGCACCTTGTCGATGAGCTCGCGAATCCGTTGTGCATCTTCCGTCGCAGACGAATAGAACATCAGCACATCCGGCTTGCGCTCGTTGAGTTCCGCGAGCAGCTCGTCGTTGGCGATGCCGCCGCCGCCGAAGCGCACGTTGAACCCCCCCGCTTCCGCCATGTCCGCCACGAGCTGCGCCGCCAGTTCATCCGACTCGCTCGACCCGCAGAAGACCATCAGCGTGCGATTCGTCGCGGCGCTCTGCGCGAAGCCCGCCTGCGCCTGATCGACGAGCGCTCGCAACAGGCGCGTCGCATAATGGTGCGCGAGCGTCGAAACTTGATTCGATCGAAGCAGCTTCATGAGCATCTGATGCGCGGGCCAATACACCTCCGCGACGAGCTGCTCGTTCGTGCAGCCGCCGTCGAGCGCCTGCCGGGCGATGCGCCGGGCCGCGTCGCGATCGCCCGCGATGAGTTCGGGAAACAGTCGTTCGACGAGTGAATCGCATTTCACGGCGTTCGTTCCTTGATGCTCAGGACTTCATGCGTCGCGTCCACGACAAGCGCACAGAATGCCATCGGACGCGCGGAGAACGCACGCACGCAACAGAACGTGCGCGGCCGCATCACATCGGCGCGGCCGCGGGGTCCGCTGCACTTTGTCACCGATCGCGTTCGACGCCGCGATATCGGACGCTAGTCCATTGTTTCAGCCGCCAACCGGCCCTCGCGCCATGCGAGCGTGATGCTCGCATCGCCGGCGAGGAATTCGCGAATGAGGTCGCGCAGCAATCGTCCGCGCCAGCCGCGCAGAATCCGCGCGTCCTCGCCCTGCGATTCCCCATGCACGAGCGCCCGATAACCCGCCGCTACGTCGTGGCGATTGCCCACCAGCATGGGGTCGATGCCTCGCCCGAAGCTGTAGGCGCTGATCGCGGCGAAGAGGCTGTCGATGCGCACGCGGTCGTCGGTCGTTTCCTCCGGTGCCTTGGTGGCGGGAAGCTGGGGCGACGGCCGCTCGAGCGCGGCGAGCGTCGCCTCGACGATCGCCTTGCCGTAGGCCTGCTCGACCGGCCGCGGGAGGCCGCGGAGCTGCGCGAGCTGCTCGAGCGACTTCACAGGATGCTTGGCGAGCGCAACGAGAATCTCGTCGCGAAGCATGGTGCGCGGCGGCACGTCGTGCTCGCGCGCCGCCTTGTCGCGCACCGCCACCAGCTCGCGCAGCACCGCCCAATTCCGTGCGCTCAGCCCGCGCGCTTTCTTCACTCGGCCGGCCTGAACCACCGGATCGAATTGATACTCCTCGATCCGGCAGAGTTCCGCGCACTCCTCCGCCGCGCAATGCCAGTGCCCGCGCGCTTCCAGTTGTTCGGCAAGCCACGCATGAATCGCCGGCAGATATCGCACGTCGTCCGCCGCATAAGCGCGATGCACCGGCGACATCGGCCGCTGGTCCCAGTGCGTGAACGTCATCGTCTTGCCGAGCTTCACCCCCGTCACGTGCTCGACCAGCCGCGAGAGCGAGCAGGGATATGGCAGCGCCACGAAGCCCGCGGCAATCTGCACGTCGAACACATTCGCCGGCTCACGCTGCAGATGGCGCACCACCGGCTCGAGGTCCTGCTGGCCCGCGTGCACGATCTTCGTATAGCGATCGTCGGCAAGCAGCGACCAGAACTCGAAGAGTTCCAGCCCGGCGAGAGGATCGATCAGCGCCACCTCCGTCGCGGTCGCCACCTGAATGAGGCAGATGCGCGGGTGATAGCTCAGTTCGCCGATGAACTCGGTGTCGTAAGCGAATTGGCGGGCCTCGCGCAATCGGTCGAGCAGCGAAGCCAAGTCCGCCGCGTTGTCGATGAGCAGCGCTTCGCCCGCGGGAATGAGCGGATGCTCGGGGATGGCGGCGGCGTGTCCCTGAGCGGCGAAGGCGGCGGCGCTGGCGTGCGAGTCGGCGCGGCGGTTCGGCCGGGGCCGATTTCGACGTCGCCCCCGCCGCGGCTTGTCGGGCGAGGGCTGCGTCACGCCACACGCTCCACAGGCGCTCGCAATCGCCCGGCCTGAACGGCAATGCTCATCGTGATACGATAACCTCGCCGCGCCTCCCGTGCAGCGGCCGCCTGATGAAAGGAGACGAGTCATGACCACCGCCGCAGCGCTCACCAGCGTGATGCCGCCCATCAACATCATGAAGTGGGTGAACGAGCACCGCCACGAACTCAAGCCGCCGGTGGGCAACAAGTATCTCTACGACGGCAAGGACTTCTTCGTGATGGTCATCGCCGGCCCCAACGCCCGCAACGACTTCCACTTCACCAACTCCGAGGAATACTTCCATCAGCTCAAGGGCGACATCGTCGTGCGCATCTGGGAGGATGGCCGCATCATCGATGTGCCCGTGCGCGAAGGCGAGACGTTCTTCATTCCGGGCAACGTGCCGCACTCGCCCACCCGCCCGCCGAACACGCTCGGCATCGTCGTCGAGCGCGTGCGCCCGTCGGGTGAGACCGAACACCAGGTGTTCTATTGCGACAACTGCCACGCGCTCGTGCACGACAACGAGTTTGACTGTGCGGACATCGTCGATCACTTCGCGCAGGCGATGGAGGACTTCTGGGCCGATTCTGAATTGAGCACCTGCAGGAACTGCGGCACGCGCGTGCCCAAGCCCAGACCGGTGAAGCGGATTGTGTTCGGGCCGAAGATTGTGATCGAGCGGGAGAACTAGGATCAGCGCCGCAGTGATGATCGAAGATGACAAGGTGGTTTCGTGGCCGCGCTAAGCCGCAAGCGGATTGTTGCGCTGCTGTGCGTCGTCGCGGTCTTCCTCGGCGGCGGGGCGATCCTGTGGCACAAGGTCGTCCGTCACCACTTCTACGCGCGCAACTTCGGCGTCGTCGAAGACGGCCGCATCTATCGCTCCGGCCGATTTCTTCCGAAAGTCCTGGAGAAGCTGCACGATGAGCGCGACATCCGCGCGATCGTCGATCTCGGCGGGTTTCCTCCCGATTCGCCGGAAGACCTCGCCGAGCAGGCGATGGCGGAGCAGCTCGGCATCACGCGCTTCGAGTTCCGCCAGCGTGGCGACGGAACGGGCGATCCCAACGGCTATGTCGAAGCCGTGCGCATCATCGCCGACCCCGCCAATCAACCCGTCATCGTCCACTGTGCGGCCGGATCGGAGCGCACCAGCACCACCGTCATGCTCTATCGATACCTCGAACAGGGCGTGCCCATCAGCGAGTCATATGCCGAAGCGATCGCGCACGACCACGATCCCGATGATCGAATCCTGATGGACTACCTCATCGAGAATCTTGCAGTGATCGAAGGGTCATATCGCACTGGGCGCAGAATCGTGCAGGATGAGAACGGCAAGTGGGTGTTGGCGCCGGAAAGCGTCACGATGGAAGACGGCGCACACTCGCCGTGAATCGCGGATGTTTCCGACCACCATCCCGTTCGCGGACGTTTGCACGCCCGACGCAGGGGGGCGAGCCCCCTCGCGAAACGTGACCTCGCGAAACGAGAGCGCGATGATACGATGCACATCGTGACGCGCGACGGCTTCTTCAAGATCGACATTCACACGCACATTCTGCCGCGGATGTGGCCCAACCTGCGCGACCGTTTCGGATACGGCGGCTGGGTCGAACTCGACCACCACTGTCCCGGCTGCGCGCGCATGCTGATCGACGGCCGCCACTTTCGCGACATCAACGCCAACTGCTGGGACCCGCGAATCCGCCTCGACGAATGCAATGACCACGGCGTCGATGTGCAGGTCCTCTCCACCGTGCCGGTCATGTTCGGCTACTGGGCGAAACCGCTCGACGCTTACGACGTGTCGCGCATGCTCAACGACTACATCGCCGAAGTCTGCCGCGAGTTTCCCACCCGTTTCGTCGGCCTGGGCACGATTCCCATGCAGGAGTCGCGCTGGGCGATCCGCGAACTCGAGCGCTGCGTCAACGAACTTGGTCTCGCGGGCGTCGAGATCGGCTCGCACATCAACGCGCCGGACAACTACATGAACCTCAACGCCCCCCCCGTGTTCGACGTGTTCGCAGCGTGCGAGAAACTCGGCGCCGCCGTCTTCGTGCATCCGTGGGACATGATGGGCCGCGATCGCATGGAGAAATACTGGCTGCCGTGGCTCGTCGGGATGCCCGCGGAAACGTCGCTGGCGATCTGCTCGATGATCTTCGGCGGTGTATTCGAGCGTTTGCCCAACCTGCGCGTCTGCTTCGCGCACGGCGGAGGCAGCTTCCCCGCCACCATCGGCCGCATTGAGCACGGTTTCAACGTGCGCCCCGATCTTTGCGCGGTCGATAACAACGTCAACCCGCGCAAGTATCTCGGCCGCTTCTGGCTCGATTCGCTCGTGCACGACGCCGACGCGCTGCGATCGCTGATCAAACTGATCGGCGAAGAGCGCATCGCGCTCGGATCGGACTATCCGTTCCCGCTGGGCGAGGCCGTTCCCGGCGCGCTCATCGAGTCAATGACTGATCTCAGCGACCTGGTGAAGAAACGTCTGCTTGCCGATTCGACGCTGGAATTCCTGGCGCTGCCTCGCGAGCGCTTCGCGGAACCGACCGCGCAGCGGGTGACCCACGCATGACGCCGCACCCTGCTCACGCCTCGACGACGCAACCGAACTTCGAGAACAGCGAAGCATTCGCGGCTCGCATGGACAACGAGGACAGGTTGCGGCGATTCCGCGATCAGTTCGAGCTTCCCCGTGACGAGCACGGCCGAACGAAGCTCTACTTCGCCGGCAACAGTCTCGGACTCATGCCGAAGAACGCTCGCACGTATGTCGAGCAGGAACTGGAAGCGTGGTCGCGACTGG
>CAZLDF010000186.1:0-3781 GCA_964558095.1 uncultured Isosphaeraceae bacterium
GAAGTCCAGAACCGGCGCCGCGCGAGCGTCACGTTTGTGCGCGCTTCGTTCGCGCTGTGGCACGGGCGGCTTGCCCGTGCGTGCAACGGGCCGCTGGGATGACGGCCTTGCCTCGCGCCAGCGGAATCGCAAGAAGCTGCTGCTCCGCCGAGTTGTTTCGCCCGCGTGGCGCGGGCGATCCGCCGCTTGGATCACATCCGTGTCATCTCGACGAGCTTGAGCACGGTCCGCCAATTCCTGAACGTGCCCGGCATCGACAACACCGATTCAAAGTAAGCGTAGTTGAACTTGCTCTTGACGCCATTGGGCAGGTGCAGATAGACCTCGCGGCCGCGCACGCGGAACGAATCGCCCGGCGATCGCTTGGGGTCAAGGGCCGCGATGCGCGCTTCGTCCGGAGCACGAGTCAGAAAGCCCACCAGAAGCGTTCGATAGTCCGTGTCGAAAGTCAGAAACGGATTGTCGGCGGCAGCCTGCGCGATCTCCTTTGCCGTGCGTACAATGACGACCGGCTGGAAACCGAAGCGCTCGAATATCGCCTGTGAAACAATCTGCGGAATTCGTCGTGCCACTGCAGGCTTTGCGGTAAACACGACGTTGCCGCTTTGGATGTATGTTCTGACATCCGCGCACCCGGCATTCTGGAACATCTCCCTGAGGTTCGCCATCGGCAGCAAGTTCTTGCCGCCAACGTTGATGCCGCGCAGCAGCCCGACATGGGCGAGCTTGGATTCGGCCCCCGAGGTTGATGATCGAGTTCTCACGCGCGCCATCATGATGGCAAAGTATAGAAGATGCCGCCACGCACGCGATTGCGGGTGCAGGAAGCGCGGTTGCATCCCACCCTGCCTCGAACCGTCACACCGAGCTTGCATGCGCCCCGCCCGCCGCGTTTGACCGCATGGATCGCTATGATCCGCGCTGCGTTGCGTCTCGCAGAGGCCACAACAGCACAGGAGCAGGCGATCATGAGACGATTCACGAACAGCAAGCGTGGTCTTCAGGGTGTGATTCTGGTTCTTGCAGCGATTGCCGCGCTGGCAGTGGTCGCTCCGCCGGACTTCTCGCAGTTTCTTGCGGGCGGCGCGGGGGGGATGGGGGGGGCGGTGGCGGGCGGGAGTTCCGCGCTTGCCGCTGCCGACATGGATGATGCCGCGAAAGCGCTGGCGAAGCTCGATGACGACTGGTCGAAGGCGGCTGCGACGCGGGACGTGGAGCGCATCGCGTCGTTCTACGCGGAGGACGCGATGGTCTATCCGCCGAACGAGCCTGCGGTCGTCGGCCGCGCCGCCGCGAAGAAGATGTGGGCGGCGCTGCTCGCCGACCCGAGCGCCTCGATCTCCTGGAAGCCGAGCCACGCCGAAGTGTGCCGCAGCGGCGAGCTCGGCTACACCGCGGGCACGTACGAGTTTTCAATTGAAGCGCCCGATGGCAAGACGATCGCCGAGAAGGGCAAGTACCTCTGCAACTGGAAGAAGCAGAGCGATGGAACATGGAAGGCGATCCACGACATGTGGAACGCGGACGCGAGGTAGGCCGCTATCAGCGCGCCGAGCTGGCACGAAATGGGGAACCGTCCCTCAGGAACCCGTGATTTTTCATCCTCGTCAACTGATTCTCACGCATAAACGGTATGAGCGATCCGGGTGCGCCCATGAATCGAAGCAAACCGCTTTGCACGTCCCGTCACTCCGTCACGAGTTGCAGACATCACTGTCGGCCTTCGACTTGCGCCTTCCGGCTGGGGGGAGGTTTGAACAGTACCTGAAGCACCTCGAGACGTCGGACAGCATCACTCCCGGCCTCTGGGATTTTCATTCACAAATCGAGATAGAGCAGTTGCGAGTGATCTTGCGATACCCGGTTACGTCCGAATTCCAGGCTTGGAGACAGAAGCTGCTCAGAGTAGTTCGTGGCGGTTCGATTAGAGGTAGAGAGAGCAAAGACGACCCCAGCCGGGATCTTCAGTTCGAACTTTTGGTCGCGGCGATGGTGACTCGCTCCGGATATGTAGTTCACATTGAGGAGCCGGACCTATGGGTCGACACTCCGGGCGGAGATAGCTTCGCCGTCGCAGCGAAGCGGATTCGAGCTTCGCGCAATAGCGCCAAGCAACTTGCTCGCGCTCGCGCGCAAATCAAGCGCCAAGCCAGGGTGGGAATGATATTTGTCGACGGGACGGACTGCCTCCAGGACATCAAGGGGCCCCTATCGATTCGGCCACCGAGTGACGCGCGAGACGCCATTCGCAGAATCGTGCGCCGGTATAGCGACTTCTGCATGGCATCCGTGCGACGGGGTCGCGTTCCCAGTCAGTTGATTGGAATTGTGGTCACGATGCAGTTCCCGTTGATCCTCAAAGGCACACTCTCACCGAGGAGCCACTGGGAAGGGACTCCAGTCTCTGACGAGAACCTCGGTACGCTGAATGAGTTTATGGACCACTTTGAGTGTTCGCCGTTTGTCGTTCCACAGGATTGTGGTTCGACACGCGGCTAACGACTTTGGCGGCGGGAGGCACCCAGCCGCCGGTGGACGATGGGCAGTCCGACACCCGGTTCGGGGCACTGCTGGAACATCCTGCCTCCGGGGGCTTGAATCGGGCCTGGTTCGCCGCGATTGCGTTTCACTCGCCGATGATTCAGGGCGAATAAACTGGCTCCCAGGGCGTTGGAGCAGATGAACGGCATACCGGGATTGCATCAGGCCGCGGGTTCGCGGCCGGGGAGCAGGAGCAGCATGGCACAACAGGCGAGCGGGATGATGACGAGGCACGGGCACCGAATCGGCTGGGCCTTCCTGGCGGCCAGCGTCGCGTTCGCGGTCGGCCTCGCCGGCTGCGATCAGGCGGGGGGGGCCGGGGGGGCTGGCGGGAGCGGGGGGGCCGCCTCGCAGGCGACGCCGGCGTCGCAGACGGAAACCGAAGCGCCGATCGTCCAGCAGGCCGCGATTCCCGACGGTCCGCCGAAGATCCAATTCGACCGCACGAGACACGACTTCGGCAGGATGCTCGAAACCGAAACGCGAGCCACCACCATCCGCTTCACCAACGTCGGTGGCGAGACACTGCGCATCTCCGGCGTGACCGCGACCTGCGGCTGCACCGTTCCCTCGCTCGACAAGTTCGTCTATGGACCGGGTGAATCGGGCGAGATTGACGTCACGTTCGATCCCACCGGGCCCAATGAGCCCGGCCAGCCGCAGATCAAGTACGTCCGCGTGGCGTCCAATGCGTCGGAAGAGCCGCTTCAGGTTTCGATCGTCGCCGACGTGCAGCCGTTCATCATGATCGAGCCGCGGATGCTGCAATTCGGCGTGCTCGAGTTTCGCAAGGGGCACAGGGAATACATGACGATTTCGAGTCTCGATGAAGACTTCGAGTTGATCTCGGTGCAGGCGGACAACCCATCGATCACGACGCGAATCCTGCCCGACGATCCTTCGATGATCTCGCCGGGCGCGGAAGAGGTGGCGCTTGGCAAGCAGGTGGAAGTGGTGGTTTCGCCCGATGCGCCGTGGGGCGGGCTCTACTGCGCGATGCACATCACCGTTCGCGGGCGCACCGCGCCCAACACGCCGCCGATAACGCATACCGCGTCCATCCGCGTCGCGGGCCAGGTGTTCGGCAAAGTGCACGCGAAGATGGTCACGGCCGAGCAGAAACTCGATACGTTCCGATTCGGCATCGACCCCGGCCAGCAGTTCGAGCGCCGCGTCGAGCTTTACCGTCCCGACGGCCAGCCGTTCCGCATCGTCGAAACGTCGATCATCGAGAGCGAGC
>CAZLDF010000187.1:0-2801 GCA_964558095.1 uncultured Isosphaeraceae bacterium
GCCGCCGCGACTCAGTCGATGCCGCCGCACGCGATGAATCAGCCCGGCGTACGCAAGCAAACCAACCAGGCTCACTCCGTGCGTCGGCCAGGCGAGCCCCAGCGAAATCGTCGGCAGCAGCAGCGCCCACTCGATGATCGACCGCACTTCGTGCGCGCGGTATCGCTGCGGCGAAGCGCCGTGCATGGCGTGACCTTCCGCGTAGGCGTAGCCGCAGCGCACGCCGCGGCGCCACCATTGCGCGAATCGCGTCATGTGCGCGTCGTGCTCGACCATGTCGTAGTCGATCCTTCGCACGCGCCAATGTTCCCGCCGCAGTCGAAGGCACAGCTCCGGCTCCTCGCCCGCGATGAGCGCTTCGTCGAATCCTCCGGCGTTTGTGAATGCGTCGAGGCGCATCATGGCGTTGCCGCCGCACGCATCGGCGTCGCCCAGCGGCGCGCTCCATTCCATGTCGCAGAGTCGGTTGTAAAGGCTCGCTCGCGGATTCGCCTCGCGACATCGGCCGCAGACGACGGCGACATCCCGGATCGAGTCGAATTCGCACAGGGCCGCCTCGAACCAGCCCGGCTGCGGGACGCAGTCGCCGTCGATGAACTGAACGAAGCGCGGCGTCACTCCATGTTCGCGAAGCGTCCGCACGCCGGCGTTTCGCGCCCGCGCGGCTGTGAACGGGCGCGAGGTGTCGAGTTCGTGCACGAGCACGCCTCGCGATCGCGCCGCAGCGACGCTTTCGTCCGTCGAACCGGAATCGACGTACACAACCGCGGCGACGGACGAACCGATCGCGTCCAGGCACTGCACGAGGCGAGCGCCCTCGTTGCGGCCGATGACGACCACTGCGACGTCGGAGAGGCGCAGCGTCGGCGCGTCATCGGACCGGTCGCGCCTCTCCGCGCATGCGCATCCACAATCCGATTTCCCGCACGTCACAGCTCACCTCCCGATTGCGCCTGCGGCCGGCGCAGCGGCCGCAGCCAATTGATCCAGTTGTCGCGCGCTTCGTGCAGGCACACGTGCGGCTGCTTGTTGCCCATGCGCTCTCGCAGCTTGGCGACGCCGCGGCCGAGCGACCACATGCCGTTGGCCAACAGCACGCCGAACACCCCGCCATAGAACTTCGCGAAGTAGCGCGTGCGCGATTCGTAGTAATACTGCGGCACGCGCTGGCGCCGGGCGATCGCCGCCTCGACCGACGACGTCCCGCCCTTGCTGTGGACGACCAGCGCCGCGGGCTCGTGGAGAATGTTCCATCCTCGACGTCGCATCTGCCGCGAGTAATCGATGTCCTCGAAGTACATGAAGTACGCCTCGTCCATCGGACCGATCTGCTCGACGACGGCCCGGCGGATCATCACGCACGCGAAGCTGATCCACTGCGCTTCAACCGATGCACCGGGTTGATTCGCCGCGACGACGAATCGATTGAGCGCCCGATCGAAGACGCCCGTGCGCGCCGCGCGCAGGAATTCGGAGATCGGCGTGCGAAAGCGAAAGCAGCTATCGTGCGGCCGGCCGTCGGGGCCTTCGATGCGCGGGCCCACCATACCCACGTCCGGGCGGCGCTCGAACACATCGAGCAGCGCGTCGATCGCGCCGGGCGTGACGCAGGCGTCGCTGTTGAGCAGCATGTAGCGCTCCGCCTCGACGCTGCGCATGCCCAAATTGTTGCCCGCCGCGAATCCGCCGTTGATCGGCGAGCGCAGCATTCGCGCCCAGCCGGTCCATCCATTCTCGGCGACGGCGCGCTCGATCGCCTCCGCCGAGTCGTCATCGGAGCCGTTGTCGATGATCGCGCAGCAGCGATCGGTGTGGTCGCGCATGTCGGGTTCGAGCGACCGCAGGCACTCGATCGTGAGGTTCGGGCGACGATAATTGATGACGATTACGCAGAGGGTCAGCATGCAGCCTCCCCCCCACTGCTCGCATTGCGTGACGTTGTTTCGCGCAGACAGGCGAGCAGGTGCTCGACACGCCGGCTCATGGTGTCGGGAAAGGTGTGCTGATTCGCGAACGCGCGCGCTGCGGCGCTCGCTGCCGCGATGCGATCGCGATTGCTGTTCAAGTCGGCGATGCGCGCCGCGAGCGCCGCCGGATCGCCGAGCAGCATGGCCCAGCCCGCGCCCGTCAATCGCATGAGACCGGCGAACGCCTCGTTGCCATAGCCCGCGATCGGCACGCCGCACGCGAACGTCTCCAGATACGTGCACGACGGGTCGCCCTGCGTGTGCGGGCACACGAAGAGATCGATGTCGCGCGCAAGCAGCGGCAGCAATTCGCGATGGAAGTCGAGCACGCCTCGCATCCGCACGATGTCGCCCAGTCGATGCCGACTGATGAAGCGCTCGATGATCGAGCGCGATGGTCCATCGCCGCAGATGTCGAACGTGAACGACACGTTGTGCTTGCGAAGCTCGGCGATGATGCGCGGCAGGTGATCGGCGCCCTTCATGGGCATCAACCGGCCGGAGAACGCGAGTCGAAGCGGCTGGCGCTCCGTGCCCGCCCGCATCCGATCAATGCGCCGCTGAAGCACGTCGTCGGCCACGATCTCGTCCGCCGAAATGCGCGAGTCGAAGTAGAGCAGCGCGTTGCGATTGATGCCGCGATACGCCTCGAACGTCGGCGTGCCGTTGCACTGCACTGCGTCGGCGAGCGCGACGGCGCTTCGGAACCGCGTTTCCTGCCGCGTCACCCACATCAGCCGGCGCAGGCGCACGATCGGGTTCCGCGTCTCCATGCGGACAATCTGTCGCCGCGTGCGCAGCGTGTATTCGGCGTTGCACACGACCGCAATGCCC
>CAZLDF010000188.1:0-4740 GCA_964558095.1 uncultured Isosphaeraceae bacterium
ATGGGTGTTCGCAACAAGGCGCTCCGCGCGCCGCTCAGCGCGCTTTATCGATTCATGCATCGCTTCGTGCGCAACCGCTACGGCATCGAACTGCACTACACCGCCCGGATCGGTCGGCGGCTGCTCATCGCCCACCAGGGCGCGATCGTCATTCACGAATGCGCGACGATCGGCGACGACTGCATCATCCGCCAGGGCGTGACGATCGGCGCCTCGGCACAGTATTCGCGCCAGGATGCCCCGGTGCTGGGCAACGGCGTGAACGTCGGCGCGGGCGCGATGATCCTGGGAAGTGTGACCATCGGCGACAACGCGCGCATCGGCCCCAACGCCGTCGTGATGACCAGCGTGCCCGCCAACGCGACTGCGACGGCGGCACCTGCGCGGATCATCCAGATGCCGGGCATCGCAACGCGCCAGGACGCCGCCTGAACGCCGCTTGCGGTTTCGCGCGGTCGTCCAGAGCGCCGAGAGAAGTGCGACGGGCGAGCATCGCGTGAAGCGTCCGACGTCAGGCGCCAGTTTGAGGAGGAACTTTGAACGTGAACGGCGGGAATGGTGGAACAACCGAACTGCTTCGCACAGGCGACGAGCTGCGCCGCGCCGGCCGCGTCGATGACGCCATCGCCGTGTACGAGCAGGCGGCGCGCATCACGGAGATCCCCTGCGCCGACGCCTGCCTGAAGCTCGCCCGATGCCTGCTGGATCGGGGCGAATCGGCAGGCGCCGCGCGATCGCTGCGCCGGATCGTCGATGCATCGGAGCATTTCGCGCACTGGCAAGCCTCGGCGAGCCTGCTCGCGAAGATCGACACTGGCACATTGCCTGATTGCAAACGCACAGCTCGCGTCGCGGTGCTCGGCAGCTATACGACGACGCAGTACGTGCCGATGCTGCGCCTGGCCGGGCTGCGCTTCGGCGTGGCGATCGACACCTATGAATGCGCGTTCGGCCAGTACCGACAGGAAATTCTGAATCCCGTCAGCGGGCTGTATGCGTTCCAGCCCGACATCATTGTCATCGCGACGCACGCCGGCGAGTTGGCGCTGCCGGGTTTCGCCCACGATGCGTCGCACGCCATCGAGGAAGAACTGTCACGGTGGACGAGTCTCTGGAGCGCCATTTCATCGCGCACTGCCGCGCGGGTCATTCAGCACAACTTCGTCCGCCCGCTTGAGAATCCCTTCGGACATCTTTCGACTCATCTGGCCGGCTCGCGCCAATCCCTGATCGGCGCGCTCAATGTTGAACTCGCTCGAACTGCGGCGGGAGATGAGGGTCGGGGCAACGTCAGCATGCTCGATTGCGACGCACTCGCGTCGCGGCTGGGCAAGCAGCGCTGGTTCGATGATCGCTACTGGCACCTGGCCAAACAGGCGGTATCGCTGGAAGTCCTGCCGGTGCTCGCGAAACACACCACCGCGGTCATCGCCGCGTCGATGGGCCTGACGAAGAAGTGCCTCGTGCTCGACCTGGACAACACGCTGTGGGGCGGCGTGATCGGCGAGGACGGCCTGGCGGGAATCAAGCTCGGCGCGGGAGTCGAGGGCGAGGCGTTCGTCGCGTTTCAGCGTCTCATCAAGTCGCTGGGCGAGCGCGGCGTCATCCTCGCCGTCTGCTCGAAGAACAACGAGGCCGATGCACTGGCGCCGTTTGAAAGCCACCCGGACATGGCGCTCAAGCACGACGACTTCGCGATGTTCGTCGCAAACTGGCGGCCGAAACCGGAAAACTTGCGCTCGATCGCGCGCACGCTCAACATCGGCGTGGATTCGCTGGTGTTCGTCGATGACAACCCCGCGGAGCGCGAGGTTGTGCGCCAGCAGCTTCCGCAGGTCGATGTGATCACGCTGCCTGCGGACCCGACGGGGTACGTTCGAGCGCTGGGCGACTATCTTGGCTTCGAGACAATCTCGTTCACGGCGGAAGACGCATCGAAGACCATGCAGTACCGCGCCCGCGCCGAAGCCGCGTCGCTGCAGGCGAACGCAGCGTCGCTTGAGGAGTATTACGCATCGCTGGAGATGACGGCCGAGGTGCGGCCGCTCGATGAGATGCACCTGCCGCGGATCGAGCAACTCATCGGCAAGACGAACCAGTTCAACCTCACGACGCGACGCCACGGCATGCAGCAGCTTCGCCGGTTCGTGCACGATCCGAATTGCGTGCATCTATATCTCAAACTGCGCGATCGATTCGCGGACCACGGGCTCGTCGCGTTGATGATCGCGATTCGTCGGGGCGATGCGCTGGAGATCGACACGTGGCTGATGAGTTGCCGGGTGATCGGCCGCACGGTTGAGAACGCCATGCTGCACGAATTGTGCCTTGCGGCGCAGGCGCGCGGCTGCCGGGTGATCCGCGGCACCTACATTCCCACCGCGAAAAACGAAATGGTGAGGGACGTCTTCGGTCGATACGGCTTCGAGATGATCGGCCGGGCCGAGGATGGCCAGACGACGCTGTGGGAGTACGACCTGGCCCGTCTGGGGCCGGTCGTCAACGATTACATCGCATTGGACAACGCACTGGAGCACGCGGCCCATGACGCTGCATGAACGACTGGAGCACATCTTCCGGACCGTCTTCAACGATGATGATCTGTCGCTGACCGACCGGACCAGCGCCGCCGACATCAGCGGCTGGGATTCCGTCGCCCACATCAACCTGATGTTCAGCATCGAGAGCGAGTTCGGCTTCCAGTTCCGCGGCAACGAACTGGCGGAATTCGCCAATGTGGGGGAGCTCAAGGGGTATCTTGAAACCCGACTCTCCAGGGCGGCGTGAGGATGCCGTCAAAGGCGCGCCCCTCCGGCCTGGCGGCCGGGGCTTAACGTGCTGCAGGACCACCAACGCAGTTGTGGTTCCATCGCTCCGCCGAATCGGCTAAGCTACGCGGCCCGACCCCCTACGCGGGCGGTGGCAGGCCGCGATGACAGAGCATTCACCTGATCCAAACCCGACGATCACATGGCACGCCCACCCGGCGCGCCAGAGACCGCGGCAAACCTTGATCGCCGGGGCGATCATCCTCGCGCTGGCCGGCGGCGTCTTCGCCACGACCACCAGCCCGTGGTGGGCGCTCGCGGCGGCGGTCGTCCTGCTGCTCTCGCTCAACCGGTTCTTCTTTCCGAGCACCTTCAGCATCGATGAGGCTGGGATCACCGCCCGGTATCCGCTTCGACGAATGCGTTTTCCCTGGCAACGACTGCGGCGGTTCGTGCACGATCAGTATGGCGGATATCTTTCCACGCGCGCCCGCAGGTCGCGACTGGACGCCTGGTCGGGGATGCACATTCTCTTCGGCGAAGACCGCGAAGGCGTCGTCGCCGCGATCCGGTCGCGCATGCGGCGGGAGACGGCGACGTGAGACCCTGGCTTCGACACGCGTTCGCGGTCGATCCGCCCGGACCCGCGCAGCCGACGCTCGCGCAGCAGCCGTCGGTCGATTGGGCGTGCACGCAGGTCGCGCGGCGGCGGCTGACCACGCCGGGGCTCATCGCGCTGGAAATGAGCCGGCCGCTGAACTACATCGCGGCCCAGGCAATGCACTTCTTTCAGCCCGGCGTTTGGGCAGTCGTGAAGCAGCGGACCTACCGCGACTACGTCGCGTTCTCCGAATTCCTCGAGCGTCGCGGCTCGATCGAATACCTCGCCCAGCGCGTCGAGCACTTCGAAGCTCAGTTCACGCGACTGGAGAAAGAGCGGAAGTCCATTCGCAAGTACATCGACGATCACATGCAGCAGGTCCGCGCCGCGGCGGCGGGATCGGCGGAGAGAGGCGTTGAGCGTGTTTGACGAATTGCGCGCCGTTGCACGCTCCGTATCGAATCTTCGGCCATTGAGGCCGAAGCTTCGATCACAGGCGAGACGCCTGTGCCACTAGTTGAAACAGGACCATGAAGAAACTCGACCCCGACAAGATCAACGTCATTCTCGCCACCGACTGCGGCTCGACCACGACCAAGGCGATCCTCATCCAGAAAGTCGATGGCGAGTATCGCCAGACGCATCGCGGCGAAGCGCCCACCACCGTCGAAGAGCCCTTCGCCGACGTCACAATGGGCGTGGTCAACAGCGTCACGGAGGTGGGGGAGCTCGCCGGGCGGCGGCTGGTCGATGAGAACGACCGCATCATCCATCCCGCGACCGAGACCGAAGGCTGCGACATTTACATCTCAACCTCGTCGGCCGGCGGCGGACTGCAGATGATGGTCGCGGGCGTCGTCGCGGAGATGACGGCGGCGTCGGCCAAGCGCGCGGCGCTTGGCGCCGGCGCCATCGTCATGGACGTCATCGCATCCAACGACAAGCGCCGGCCGCACGATCAGATTCAACGCATTCGCGATTTGCGCCCGGACATGATTCTCCTTTCCGGCGGAACCGACGGCGGGAACACGGAAAAGGTGGTCGAGATCGCCGAGCTGATCGCCCCGGCGAAGCCCCAGCCGCGGTTCGGCCGCGAATACACCATGCCGCTGATCTACGCGGGCAACAAGGACGCGGCGCCGCTGGTCGCCAAGGCCTTCGACGAAAGCATCGATCTTCAGGTGGTCGAGAACCTGCGGCCGACGCTGGAGCGCGAGAACCTCGGCCCGGCGCGCGACGCCATTCACGACATGTTCCTCGAACACGTCATGGCCCACGCGCCCGGCTATGACAAGCTCATGCAGTGGACCGACGCGCCGATCATGCCCACGCCCGGCGCCGTCGGCAACATCCTCCAGCGCATCGCCAAGG
>CAZLDF010000189.1:0-4024 GCA_964558095.1 uncultured Isosphaeraceae bacterium
GAGGTTGGCGCCGAGTTCGCTGAATTCGCCGGGCTTCTCGCCGTGCGCGGGCCCGACGCTGCGCGAGACGAGGCCGTACACGCAGGTGAGTGCGGCGGTGTTGCCGACGGGGCCGGCGGGGAGCTCGTATTGATCTTCGCCCGGCGCTGGAAGGAGGTCGATCTGGGGAAGCGGCTTGGTGCAGAAGTCACGAATCCACGGCACGCCTGTGGTGTTGTTGAATTCGGGGTCGAGCGGCTGCCAGGCGTCCTGGGCTTCGGTTGGCGCTTCGTCTGTCCAGCGTTCGCGGCGGAAGAGGAGCCATCGGGCATCGCGGCGCAGCCGGCGGAAGCCGATGAGCCCGCCGACTTGTGCGAGGTCGCACATTTGTGGATCGCTGGCGGAAGGCGCGAGGATGTTGAGGGAGAGTTGCACGCGAGCGCGAACACCCCACGTGCCGCTGTTGCCCTGGTAGGCGAGCTTGCGGCTTTGTTCGTGCTGCTCGCTTTGGGCCGTGGCGGGCAGCATGTCGCCGACCATGATGTCGAGGGTTGTGCGATCGCCGGTGTGGAGATCGACCACGCGATCGAACTCGAGCGCGGCTTCCTGAGCTTGTTTGACCAGTCGCTGCGGCGCGCCGGCCTTCTCCATGGCGCGGAAGAAGATTTGCAGGCCCGCGGCACCGGGGATGTGCGGCACGGCCGCGTAAAGGTCGGGGCTGTTGACGATCTTCGAGATTTTCCAGGTCAGGTTCTTGTTGAGGTTGAACTGGCGGGCGAGATCCTGCGGCTTGGCGGGGTCGGCCCCGATGGCGGCAAGGATGTCGATCAGCGAGCCTCGCAGCGTTTGCAGCGTGATGCGGAGGTGCTCGGAGAATGCGGGCGCCTCGGCGATCTGGGTTGCGACGTCCTGTCTGTCCATTGGGTTGAAGCCCCCGCACGGGAGGTGAAAAACGCGATTCGCTCGCTGGCAGTCAAGAATATACACCGCCAAGCTAAGGCGTGGGAACATTCTCAAGATTTTCTTACAATTTTCCCTAGGGAAACTTGCAAAGAATGGAAAGGGCTGTAAGCTAAGGGCCAGTTCAACCTCACAGCCCCCTCTTCGGGTGAGCTGCAGGTCCAACGTCTGAAGGGGAGGAGAGAGCAACGCGTGCTCGCGGGAATCGGCCGGCGGCACACTCTCAATCTTTCCCTGTACAGGAGGAGCTTCGACATGCGAGCAACCACATCGGCCTTGGCGGTTCTCGTCGCCGCGGGCATGAGCGCCAGCGCGTTCGGCGATTACAGCATCGTGCAGCAAAGCGCTGCCGCACGCACATACACCGGGTTTCAGATCGACTTCGACCAACCCGGCGATCCCGGCGGCCTCGGCGACTTCAACCCCATCGATGGCAGCTTCTGGCAAGCGACCCACGGCATCACGTTTGAAGCCGGCGTCGGGGGCGGAGGCGGCGTCGAGTACTACAACGACTTCTACCTCTGGGGACTCGGCGAAGACAAATCTCACAGCGGCGCCTTCGGCACGTTCCTCACCTTCGACTCCGACATCCGCGAAATCTCCTTCCAGGCGTGGGACGGCAGCGGACCCCCGAGCGGCTTCGGCGGCGGCATGGGCGTCATTCTCATGGACGATGGCGTCGAGGTCGCATTCGACATCGTCACGCCCGCCTGGGGCGGTCTGGGCAACACGTGGTACAACATCACCACCACCGGCAGCGACCGTTTCGACGAGATCCGACTGATCAACTTTGGATTCTCCGACGGCGTGTTCACGGACAACTACTCCTGGAACGTCCCCGCGCCGGGCGCTTTGGGCCTGATGGCGCTCGCGGGCGTTGGCTCGCGTCGCCGTCGGCGCCGCTGAATGGGCTTTCCCAGTTCGATGGCTGTCCGCCGTCTCCGGGCGGCGGGCAGCCGAATTGACACAACTCGAACTTTTCACCTTCGCTTCGTGTGCACGCTGCATCGCAAGAAGCTGCACTCCCTTCCTCCACTCCCCCCCCTCCCCTCCCCCCCCTCACCCCTGGTTCGTGCAAGTTCGCAGAGGAGCACTGAAATGAATACTGGGAAAGCACTTTCTCTTGGCGCAGTCTGCATGCTGGCGATGCACGCCATTGCGCATGCGGAAACGGTCACCTTCGAACGAATTCCGCTGGCGTCGGGCGCCAATGACATCTCACCGGACGGGCGATGGATCGTCGGCGACACGGATCTGAACGGCGACTTTTTCGTTGATGGCACGTACATTTTCGACACCACGGCGCCGATCCAGCCAAACCAGGCGCTTGTCAATCCCAACCCCCGCGTTCTGCACCAAGATGGCCTGTCCGCCATCGCCGTGTCCAACGACGGCCATTTCATCGCAGGCGTGACGAGACCTCTTGGAACATTCCACGAAGACGAAGTGGCGGCCATCTGGTCCGCGGCGACCGGTCGATGGACAACCATCGGCTATGACCCGACGGTCGCCGATTCTTGTGGCACGTCCGTCACCAGCAGCTACGAAATTTCAGCCGATGGATCCACGATCTGCGGACTCGTGTTCCACGACGGCTGCGAGGCGTCGGCATTCCGCTGGACCGCCGCCACCGGCATGGTCAAAGGCGAAACGCTCGCGCTCGGCGGCAATCGCGCTTCCGTCATCTCCGCCGACGGTTCGATTCTTGCCGGCTTCGCCAACGGCAACTTCGGCCGCACGCCTACGTTCTGGAACAACGGCGTCGGCACCGTGCTCGATGCGGATGACTACGGCGAGTTTCACGGCATCAGCGATGACGGCACCGTGCTGTTGGCGGAATGGAACTTTGGTGCGGCGAAGTGGACGCAGGCCGACGGCTATCAACTCATCGGCAACGGCTCGGTCATTCCCGGCTGGACAGGCATTCCAACGGACATCGCGCAGAACGGCACGGTTGTCGGCTTCGACATCCTTCTGGGCAATCGGCTTGCGTGGATTCAACCCAATGGAACCGGGCCGCTGATTCACCTCTTCCAATACGTCGCGGACCACGGCGGCGTCATCGACCAGAACGACTGGGACCAGCAGCCCAACGTCTGCCAGGCGATCTCTGCCGACGGAACCAAGATCATCGGCCACAACATGTGGGAAGGCGCGTGGCTTGTCACGATCACTCCGGATGAACCGGCAACGTGCGACGAAGACATCGCCCCCCCCGGCGGCGACGGCCAAGTCTCGATCTCCGACATCACGCAAGTTCTCTCCGCCTTCGGTCAGCCCTGCAATGGCTGCCCCGAAGACATCGCCCCACCCGGCGGCGACGGGCAGGTTTCCGTCGCGGACATCACCCAGGTGCTCTCGGCGTTCGGCCTGCCCTGCGGCCCCCAGGTTCCCACCGGTTCCTGCTGCTTCTACACCGGCGGCTGCTCGAATGTCACGGCACTGGCCTGCGAAGAACAGGGCGGCTACTGGACGCAAGGCGGCTCGTGCGCCAAGACAGTCTGCCCCGCCAACGAAGATGGCGCGTGCTGCCTGCCCGATGAATCGTGCGCCGAAGTCAAAGCCAACGATTGCCCGTGGCTGGGCGGCGTGTTCGAATCGGGAGCAACTTGCACGACCGCAAGCTGTTCTTCCAGCCGGTGACCTGGCGCAAGCGATCTTGATGTCGCACGGATGCGAAGTGAATCTCGCCCCGTGCCACGTCACCCTCCTCCGCGAAGAGGGGGGCTCTTCGAAATCGAGCAAGGAAGCGTGCTTCCAGCGACCCAAACGACCGCGGCCCGCGCCGCGGTTGTTCTTCATCATGGCATACTCACTTTGAGGTCGCCGGCGGGGGAAGATACAAGCGGCCATGATTGATTTGTGCATTTTTGCGCCGCATGGTTGACTTGGTGATTTGGTGATTTGGTGACTTGGTGACTTGGTGATTTGGAGATTGACAGTGACGCTGTCTCTCTTGTCTCCAGTCAGGTCAAGAGGTTTCTGCAAAGAGCGTCACGTTTGTGCGCAAATCTGCATTGGGCAGGGGGGTTTAGTTTCGCGCATTCGTGACGCTTCGAAAATTGTTCACAGAATTCACGGCGAA
>CAZLDF010000190.1:0-3044 GCA_964558095.1 uncultured Isosphaeraceae bacterium
TTCCGCCAGCTCGGCCCAGATCGCTCCGGAGAGGCCGCCGCCCGTATCAGCGGCGACGCCGATCTCGTGCACGAGTTCTGCGCCGGCGGGGGGGGTGGGGGTGCGTGGGAATTGTCGATTCAACAGTTCATCCCGCATGAATTCTGCACACCGAGCGACGGGCCCTTCCCGGGGACCGGCTTCATCGTCCTCAACACCTACAGCGACGGCGGCGCCAAGCACTGGTCCGTCCAGATGCAGTTCGACCCGGACGACGGCAACGTCAAAGTCTTTCACGGCGACGGAATCAACACGATCGCAGTCCCTTACGTCGAGGACCGCTGGGCGAAGATCCGCTGCATCATCGACCTTGATGACGATTGGACGCGCATCTACTACGACGATGCGCTGATCACCGAGTATCCGTGGACCGGCGGAATCCTTGGCGACGGTGGGGGGGCGCTCGACATCGCGGCGGTCGATCTCTTCGCCAACGGCAGCGGCGACGTGTTCTATGACGATCTCCTGCTGAACCGCATCACCAGTTCGTGCGGCGGCGACGATCTCGACGCCGACTCCGACTTCGACAGCTTGTCGCTGCTCGACGAACACTTGCGCGGCACGAATCCCTGCGAGAGCGACACCGACTTCGACATGGTCCCCGACGCCTTCGACAATTGCCCGCTGCTGCCCAATCCCGATCAGTTCGACCTCGACGGCGACGGAAGGGGCGACATTTGCGACAACTGTCCCTTCGCGCCCAACGAGTTGCAGACCGACTCCGACGGCGACGGCCTGGGCGACGCATGCGATGCCCCGCCGTGTTACGCCGACGTCTCGCCACAGGGGGGGGACGGCCAGGTCACGATCGCCGACGTGGTGTTCATCATCACCAGTTTCGGCCAGTGCGCAGGCTGCGTCGATGCCTGCCGCGCCGACGTCGCCCCGCCGGGAGGCGACGGTTCGGTGACGATCGCCGATGTGACCGCCGCGATCGTCGCCTTCGGGCCGTGCCCGTAGAGGAGCGATGTACGCTTCAGGCGAGACAGATCCTAAGCGTTGAGTCCTGCGTCTGAGTTCGCGTCGAGATGAAGGCGGCGGTGAGCCGGTGATTCCTGACTCCTGGCCCCTGACTCCTGCCGCCTCTTCATATCGACGAACGTTGATGATTTGCGCGCCTCGGCACCTGTTGATCGTGCCTTTGGAGGGCAAACCTCGTTTTCGATGCCGCCACCGGGGTTACATATCGACGGGCCGTGATTGATTTGCGCGCTTTTGAGCGCCTTTGAGCGCGGTTCGGGTGCGCCTCAAGCGCCGGTGCGCGGCGTGCTCGCCAAGGCGGGTCGTCGAAACTGTTAATCTGGGCAAACACGCTCTGAAGACCCCTGTTACTTTGTGCGCGCTTTTATGAGTGCATGAGAAGTTGGCGCGCAACCGTGACGCTTCTGCGCGCGGCTTGGCACGGCGTTTGAAACGGGGGGTGCGCGATCAACCACAGAGGCGCGGACACACGGAGACAAGGTGAAAAAGTGACAAGGTGGCTTGACTCCCTGTCTCCTGTCTCCTGTCTCCTTGTTTCTCCGTCGCCCGGGTGCCCGGAGCGGGAACGCTATGCACTTGCCAAAGAACGCGGCGAGCGATCGTGCGCGCATGTGGGGGCGGCGGGGGCGCGCGACAATCGCTCGTCTTCTGAGTATGGCGCATCCACCGCTGAAGTCCATCACGCCTCGAGCGCGAGCGTCACGTTTGCGCGCGCTTTGTTCCGCTCTCCCCGGGGAGAGGGGTGAGGGCGGCGGCGTGCTGGACGGACGCGCAGGCGTCGCGCTTGCCATGCACGAATCGCACGGAGCGTTCGAGCCGTATCGGAAGCTGCGGGAACTTGGCTAGGGGGGACATTCAGTGCGCGACTGTCAGGCAATGCGTGCACAGATCAACGACTGATTTGCGACAAGATGGTCCGATCGGTGATCTTCGTGTCTTCCGCCAGCATGAAGGCCTTGGAGAGGATGATTCCGAGCTGCGCATCGCCCTCGAACGGCAGGAACACCTTTGGAGTCGCGCCGCCCTGGCGCGCCACAATGCAGAGATACTGATCGTTTGGCTCCATCATGATGCTGCCCGATCCCAGGTGGATCTTGTAAGAGCGTCTATCACCGCGAACCTTGAGGAACCGGCCGTCGATTTCGCAGCGGCCGGCGATCTTCAATCGGGGAATGAGCGTGCGCAGAATCTCGCGGCGGGTTTCGGCGGTCGTAGAGAGATCGCCGAACGAATAGCTGCGCCAGTAGTCGTTGTACCGCGTGTCGGGCCCGCGATCCTGCCAGTGGGGATCATTGCTTATGCTGGCGACGCCGACAAAGAGATCGACATCGCGCATGATCTCGCTAAAGACGAGTGGCGGAATGGAGTCGAGCGGCAGCGGTTCATTGAGGTCCTGTTCCCCGGGACCGAGAGCGCGCGATCGATATCCACCGCCGCCCGCGTGCGCGGTCGTCAGCGCCGCCGCCGTTCGATAGAACCGGACTTGATCGGTGAGCACGCATAGATAACTGCCGGTGTCATTGGTCTCGATCGCGAATTGGTCGCCGGCGCCCTCGACCCAGAACTCAGCACGAATGTCCCAATTCGCCAGCACGCGGTGCGCAGGCGGGTACTCAGCATCAACGAGGAGCCGAAGCTGGTTGCGCCACCCTCGTGCTGCGCACAGGGCGTTGAACTGGTGTTGTTTGAGGACATGGGCCGCGAAGCGGTTGGAATAGACGCACGTCTGCCGCTCCGCATCCGTGAGGAGATAGATCTCGCGGTATGCCTGCTTGAACGGTTGTTGGATTTCGTGTTGCGCAAGGAACTCGCGCCATGCGAGCACGTCGGACTGCGTGCTGTGGATGGGATGCCACAGGGAAATGGAGGTTTTGCCCTCGTTCGGTTCAATTGAACGGGCTTCCACATCCGTCATCGCGCCATCGAGCCAGACGCCGGCCATCGTGCGATCGCTGTGTGTGAAGTTCCAGATGATCCGGCGAGCGAGCGAGCCGACGAGGGGATGATCGAGGTATCGTTCGCGC
>CAZLDF010000191.1:0-5190 GCA_964558095.1 uncultured Isosphaeraceae bacterium
GAGCGACGGATCATCGACGTGATCGAACAGATTGAGCATGTTGTACGTGGCGACGCGGATCGCGCCGGTCGCGCGCGAGGGCGGCGAGGACAGGCCGAAGGCGTTGCCCGCGGCAGGTTGATTCTGCGCCGCGATCGACGACGCGCCCGCGCCAAACAGAGCCGCGACGCAGCAAAACGCGCACACAGCCCACGAAATGTTCGAACAGCGAAGCAGCATCGACGCTCCCTTTCGCACCGCGCGGCGGCGCACGCCGCCGGTCAGCAGTGTAACGACTCCTGCTCAACGTGCCGGTCGCGAAAGCCTTGCCGGTAATGTCATCTGCGAGACCTGGAAACACGGGGCGGATCGGTTCGCCGCGGCGCGGCGGGCGGCGGCGAACCGCGCGTGTTCCCCCTCGCGGCATTCGCACCGGCGGCCGGTGAATGCCAGACTTTCATCGGAGGCCGGACGAACCGCTGCGAAGGGAGCCCGGCATCGCACGTTCCGATCGACCCCTGGCGAGCGCCCGCATCGCCCGCGCCGCGATGTTCGCCGTCGGCGGTTCGTTGCTGTTTGCTAACTTGTCGGGGTGCGCGCCGGCTGGCGCCGCGAAATACCTGCGCACGCTGCATCACGTCACGCCCGCCGGCGAAGCCGCCGACCGCGAACTCGCCGGCGCGTTCGGACTGGAAGAACCGGAGCAAGTGGATCGCGCGGAATTGGCGTCGGCGGAGGAATGACGGGCGCGTAGCGGAATGCAGTTCGTTGCCCGTCGTCATCGATTCTTCGGCCGTGGTGGCCGAAGAATCTATCACAGGCGAGGACGCCTGTGCCACTGTTCAGTCGGGGGCGAGACGCCTGTGCCACTGAGACCCGGACGTTCGAAGACTCACGTCCGGCGTGTACGCAGGGAACGAGCGCGCGTCAACTGTTCGCCGAGATGCGCGTCGCTTCGGCTTCGTCGGCGGGCAGACTTCCGAGCAGGCGCGCCTGCAGAAGCAGCAGCGCCGTTTCGAGCTGCGGGTCGATGCCTTCGGTGAGCAGCCGGCGGATGTCCGGCCGGTCGGGCGATTGCGGGTTCGGCCGGCCGGTTTCGTCCTCTGGAATCAAGTCGGACTTCTGGCGCAGATCGATCGAGTCGGCGACCTGATGGTCGGACATCTTGATGGTGATGTCCGGGATGACGCCCCATTCTTCTTCTTCGCCCGCACCGTCGCGGCGATGGACGAAGCGGCCGGACTTCTTGCCGTCGGCCGATGGCAGGCGATAGTAGTGTGTCGTGAGCTTGAGCTTGCTGTCGTGGGTGATGCTGTGCACGGTCTGCACGCTGCCCTTGCCGAAGCTGCGCTCGCCGACGACCACCGCGGCGTCGTGCGCCTGCAGGCAGCCGCTGACGATCTCGCTGGCGCTGGCGGAACCCTTGTTGATGAGGACGACGGTGGGCACGCCGGTGTCGGCGAAGACGTCCAGCCGCGGGTCGGCCTGCTGATCGGGCCAGGCGCGATTGCCGTCCTTGTCCTCGCCGGAGACGATCACGCCGCTGCCGACGAAGAGATTGGAAATCTCGACCGCGGAGGTGAGCAAGCCGCCGGGATTGAATCGCAGGTCGAGGATGAGCCCCGCGGGCGGTCCGTCAGCCTCGCGCGTGATCTCGCCCCATGCCGTAAGCAGATCGCCATAGGTGTCTTCGGTGAACTGGGTGAGCTGCACGTAGGCGATGCGTGAATCGGGATCGATCATCCAGTCCCACACGGGATCGCCGTCGTCGGTCAGGCCTTCTTTCCACCAGCCCTTGACGGAGTGAATCTTGATGACTCTGCGTTCGAGCGTGAGTTCCAGCGGCCCCTCGTGCCCGGCTCGCTTGAGCCCCAGCGTCACGTTGGTGTGCTCGGGCCCGGTGATGTGATCGACCGCGTCGTTGAGCGACCAGCCAACGGTGGATTCGCCTTCGACGGAAACGATGATGTCGTCGGGCTTGACGCCGCCGAAGTAGGCGGGCGTGCCTTCAAGCGGATTGGCGACGACGATTTCGTGGGCTTCGTTGTGGCGGATGATGATGCCCACGCCGACGAAGTTGCCCAGCGTCGCCTGATTGAAGCGGCGGAGCTTGTCGGGCCAGATGACCTCGGTGTAGCGATCGAGATTGAAGATCGCGCCGTCGCCGAACTCGCGATGAATCACGCCTTCGGGAAGCTCGATGGTGTCCGCGTTCGCGGCGATCAGGGCATCGACGATGTCGCCGCAGCGCCAGTGCGTCAGCTCGCGATCGGGCGTTTTCTCAAGCGCCGCCAGTTCGCGGTCGATCGTGGCGGTCCATCGGGCGACGCGACCGGCGTCGGCGAGCTTGGGGAACGTTTCCGCCAAGGCATCGGTGGTGGCGAGAAGCCGCATGGATTCCAGGCCGCCGATGAGCATCGGCCGCCAGCCTGCACGCTCGACGTGATCGAGCGCGGCTCGGTTCAGCGCCGCGCGAAGCATCCGCGAGCTGACGCCGTCAAGCCGCTCGTTCCAGTCCACCGCGTTGGCGGCGTCGAACTCGCCCAGCGGGTCCTCGCCCAGCCGCTCGGCGCGCTTCTGCCGCAGTTCGTGCAATCGATGAGGGGCATATCGCGCCAAGAGCGCCACGCGCTGGTTCACGCGATCCAGGTCCCGGTCGAACGCGCGGTATTCATCGCGCAGGTCGGTGTCTTCGTGCAGCGTCCGCAGCAGAAACAGCAGCCGCTGCGCATAGAGCCAGTCGCTCTGCTCGAGCACGCCGGGCAACTGGGCACTGGCCCATTCGATCAGCTCTTTGACTTCCTGCAGGGCGAAGACCTCGTCGAAGTCGATGGTGCGCGTTTGCAATTCGACGGCCGTGGCGAGCGCTTTCTCAAGCTCTCCCCCGGCCACCTGCTCGCGCAGCTTGACCAGCGACTGCTCGCGCGCCTCGTTGCGCTGCGATTCGATTCGCGATTGATTGTCGCGAAGCTGCTGCAGGGTCTGAATCACCCTGCCGGCGCCCTTGGGCGACACGTTGTCGCTGGGCACGCTCGCCAGGTGATCCTGCAGGGCCTGGTCGTCGCCTCGCATCGCCGACGACCACACCTCCTCCGACCAGCGCTGAGCTGAAGTCAGCGCCGTCGGCCCGGCCGTCTGGGCCAATGTCACGGGGGCCAGCAGGGTCGCAGCGGCGCAAGCGCCACACAAAGCGGTTCGCATCGTCATCTGGTTCGGACCTTCCTGGATGAAAAGTGTCGGCGGGCTTGACCTGCGACGCGCAGCCGACCGCGAGTTCCCGGTCCTTTCGGGACGCAGCGATATTCACGGGCGTCAGGCACACAATCGGCATTCATCGCAAATTCCTGCAACTTCGCCTCGGACGGGCCGCCAAGCCGGGTTCGACTTCAACGATTGAGCCGACCCGGGGTTTATACCGGTCTGGCGGCGACATGGTTCAGATGCCTGATTCGTCCGATTTGGCGGCCGGTAATCCTATACTGCCCCGATGTTGCGACTGGCCGCCCTTCTCGCCGCGGCAGACCCCGCCGCCCCCGCCCGCTCCAGCGGGGGCACGGCCATGGTCGTGCTCACCGTCCTCGTCCTCCTCGGCGGCCTCTTCGCGGTGGTGCTCTTCGTCTCGCTGAGGCGATGGCGAAACCCCCGACGCCCCCTTCACGAAGCGTCCGCCGACGACGGGCCGGATCCCTGGGTCGAAGCCGGCAAACGCGTCGGGCCGCCGCAGAACGAGCGCAGCGGGGCGTGATTGCAGCGCCCGACACCCGCAACGAGCCCCACGCGCAAGCGTGGGTTGTATGCGCCCGACGAGCCCCACGCGCAAGCGTGGGTCGTAAACGCCCGCGACGAGCCCCACGCGCAAGCGTGGGTGGTATGCAAACACGTCGGCATCATCCGATCCGGGGAATTCACCAGCGCAGGAATGTTCACGTGAAACGCACGACCGCCTCCGCTCGCGCGGAGGGCTCGTTGGCTCGGGCGTTCGACTGAGATGACGCCCCCCCCCCCACTACCACCACCCCCTCTTCGCCACGCGCTACCGCGACATCGCCGCTTCGAGCTCTCTCACTTCCGGTTCATCCGGCGCCGTCCGCCGCGCCAGTTGCAGCCACGTCCACGCCTGCTCGCGCTGGCCGGCGGCGAGCAGGCACCGCCCGGCCTGCGCGGCCGCATGCCACGCGCGCGGTCCGTTCATCGACGACTCGAAGCAGCTTTGCCAGACCCGCGCTGCGTCCTGCGGCCGCTCGATCGCGAGATAACACTCCGCCAGCTCCGCGGCGACGAACTCCTCAGTTCGCTGCGGCGGCGAAAGACCAACGAGCAGTTCCAGCGCTTCACGCGGACGACCCGCGGAGCGAAGGATCGACGCATGCTGCACTCGAATCGCCAGGTCATCCGAACCAAGGAATTGTGCGCGGCGAATGTGCTCCAGCGCGCCGGGCACGTTGCCCAGGCCAAGTTCCGCGCGCGCCAGCGACGCCCAGGCATACGGCTCGTCGGGATCGATCTCGATCGTTCGCAGGAGCTGCAACCTCGCCTGGTCCCACTGCGCGCGGCCAAGATGAACCTGCGCCGCATACAACGTGTGCTTGGGATTGGCCGGGTCGATCGCGGCGGCCCGCAGATAGTGCGCGAGCGCCTCGCTGGTCTTACTCAATGTGTGGGCGATTTCCCCCGCGCTCTGGTGCAGACCCGCATTGTCATCGTTGGTGATGCAGGAGATCGCGCGGAGAAAGCGCTCGTATGCGGCGGTCGCCTGAAGCCGCCAGGTGTTGGTGTCGCCGCGTTGGCGGGCCTGGTGTGCGCGCGCGAGGTGAACGAGGCCCAGCGCTTCGTGGGCGCGGGATTCGCCGGGGATTTTCCGCGCGAGCACCTGCAGGATGGCTTCGGCTTCGTCATAGCTGGCGGAAGAGAAGTAGGCGTCCGCGGCTTCAAGTGACCGTTCGATGTCGGCGTCGGAGACGGCGGAATTGGTTGCATTCGTGGTTGATTGGGTCTGCCCGGCGGCGGGCGCCGAGTCGCGGGAGCAGCCGGGAAAGATGATGGCAGCGAGCAGGATGATCGGGAACAGCAACGGACGCAGTCTGAACGAGTTACGACGGAACGAACGCGCTTGCACGCCCGTATCGCATCGCCGGCCATCGAGGCCGTCGATGCGATCACAGGCGAGACACATGTGCCACTCTTGTCCCCCTCTCCCCTTGGGAGAGGGGT
>CAZLDF010000192.1:0-5457 GCA_964558095.1 uncultured Isosphaeraceae bacterium
CACGGGGTGCTCGACCTGCACACGCGTGTTGACTTCAAGCATGTAGAAGTCGCCCTTTTCGTCCATCAGGAATTCGCAGGTCGCGGCGCCGGCATATCCCGCGCGGCGGATGAGGTCGGCGGCTGAATTGGCGACTGAGTCGCGTTTGCGCTCGTCGATGCCTGGGGGGGGGCCTTCCTCGATGAGCTTCTGGTGGCGGCGCTGGCTGGTGCAGTCGCGCGCGGAGAGGTGGATGGCGTTGCCGTGCGTGTCGCCGAGGACCTGGATTTCAACATGGCGGGCATGTTCTAGGAACTTTTCGATATAGACCGCGCCGTTGCCGAAGGCCGCGCGCGCTTCCTGCTGCGCCGACGCAATGGCGGCTCGCAGGTCGGCCTCGTTGCGGACGACGCGCATGCCCCGGCCGCCCCCGCCCGCGGCGGCCTTGACGATCACCGGGAAGCCGATGTCCTTCGCCAGCCCGATCGCCTTGTCCTCGTCCTCGATCGCGCCTTCGCTGCCGGGGAAGATCGGCGTCTTGGAACGCTTGGCCATGCGCCGGCAGGAAATCTTGTCGCCCAGCAGTGCCATCGCCTCGGGGCTGGGACCGATGAAGACGATTTCGCAATCGCGGCAAACCTCGGCGAAGTGCGCGTTCTCCGCGAGAAAGCCGTAGCCGGGGTGGATCGCGTCGGAGTTTGTGATCTCCGCGGCGGAAATGATGCGGTCCATGCGCAGATACGACTCCGACGCCGGGCCGGGTCCGATGCAGACGCTCTGATCGGCGAAGCGCAGCCACGGGCCGCCCGCGTCCGCCTCGCTATAGACGCAAACGGTCTCGACATCCAGCGCTTTGGCGGCGCGGATGATCCGCAGCGCGATCTCGCCTCGATTGGCTATGAGGATTCGATTGAACATGAGGAGTCTAGCGACGGAGCGACGAAGCGACGAAGCGACGAAGCGACGAAGCGAAGATATCCATTTTGACATTGTGAAGTCTTGCCATACTGTCCTTTCTCCCTCGGCGCCCTCAGAGCACTCCGCGATCTCCGCGTTGACGCACCTGTGCAATTGCTGCGTTGTTGGTCAATCCGGCTGCACGAGGAAGAGCGGCTGGCCGAACTCGACGCTGCTGGCGTTCTTGACGAGCACTTTGCGCACGATGCCTGCGGTGTCGGCCTTGATCTCGTTGAAGATTTTCATGGCTTCGATGATGCAGACGACAGTGTCGCGCGTGATGTGGTCGCCGACGTTGACGAAGGGGGGGGCATCGGGCTTCCCCGCGCTGTAGAACGTGCCCACCATCGGACTGGCGATCGTGTGCAGCCCCGCGGTCTCGTCGGCGACGGGCGGAGCGGCCGGCGCTGCAGGCGCGCCGGCCGGCGCGGGCGACGCCGCCGCGGCGGCCAGCGACGCCGCGTGCGAGAGCGGGTACGGCGCCGACGAATGAATGGGCATCACCGCGTGATGCGACACCAGCGGCGGAGCCGTCACGCTCGGCCGGCGCAGCGTCACCTGCTCCTCGCTGTCCTTCAGGTCGAGCTCCGTCAAGTCGTTGTGGACCATCAGCCGCACGAGCTCTTTGAGTTTGCGAATGTCGATCATAAACGGTCTTTCGGGAAAGAAGCTGATCGCGGGAGCGCGCCATGCCGCCGGCTAGACGGCGAACTCGACCACGGCGTCGTCGAGCGACTTGGGAAAATCGCTGAGCACGCGCGTCCCGGTCGGCGTGATGAGCACGTCGTCTTCGATGCGCACGCCGCCGACGCCCGGCAGATAGATGCCGGGCTCGAAGGTCATGACCATGCCGGTCTGGAGGGCGACGTCGGTCTGGAGGTTGTTGAAGTAGGGCGATTCGTGCACGTCCATGCCCAGGCCGTGGCCGAGCCCGTGCCCGAAGTGCTCGCCGTAGCCCGCTGCGGTGATGACGTCGCGCGCGACGCGATCGACCGCGGCGCACGTTACGCCCGGCCGCGCGAAGTCGATCGCGGCGAGTTGCGCATCGAGCACGATGCCGTAGAGTTCCCGAATCCGTTCAGGGGGGGGGGCGGGCCCGATGGAGAACGTTCGCGTCAGGTCGCCGCAGTAGCCGTTGAAGGAAGCGCCCCAGTCGATCAGCAGCACGCCGGGCTCGATCGGCGTCGTGTCGGTGGCGTGATGGATGATTGAACTGTTCGCGCCGGTTCCGATGATGGCGTCGAAGCTGTCGGTGAACGCGCCGCGCCGCTTCATTTCGTAATCGATCAGGCCGGAAAGCTCCAGCTCGGTCATGCCCGCGCGGAGCGCGGCCAAAGCCGCCGAAAGGGCCTGCTGCCCGATCGCGATGGCGGTTTCGATGTTGGAGATTTCAAGGTCGTCCTTGATCATCCGCAAGCCAGTCAGGACGGCCGTCGTGTCCATCAGCTTGACGCCGGCCAGTTGCGATGCCAAGGCGGCGCGGCCGGCGACGGTCAGGTGGTCGGCCTGCACGCCCAGTCGATGCACGCTGTTCTTGTCGCAAAGTCCGCGCACGTCCTCATGCAGCCGATGGCGCGTGCCCATGACCACCCGCGCGATCGCGCTTTCGCGCCAGGGATCAAGGAACTCGTCATATCGCGGATCGGAGACGATCCACACGTCGCCGGCGGTCACGAGCAATAGGCTGTCGTGGCCGACGAAGGACGTGAGATACCGGATGTCCGTTTCGCATCCGACGAGCAGGGCATCGACGGCGAGCTTGTCGAAGAGCGCCCGCAGCCGTTGGAGCCTCCCTCGACAAGCCTCCGCGGTTGGTCGTTCGATCGAGTGCCCTTCCGCCAGCTTCATGGGGCCGCAGTATAGCGGAGTCTCGCCGAACGTGCCGCGATCTGCGGTGAACGGGACGATTTCGTGGCCGAAGTGTGGGTCGAGCGGGCCATCGCGCGAGGGCGGGCCGAGCGGGGGCTCGTGGGGGGCGAGTGTGGGGTAGATTGGCTTGTGTCCACCGGCCTGTGACTGCTGGCGGGTGCTGTCGATCCGTTCCGAGCGCCACTTCAGCGCCAGCAGCGAAATTGCCGCAATAACGCGAACGGGACGCCCTGAGAATCTTGCTCTGAGCGCGGGAATCTTGCTCTTGGCCGGGGAATGTTGCTTTCGGCGCGGGAATCTTGCTGTGGGGTGGAGAACCTTGCTTTCGGCGCGGGAATCTTGCTCTCGGCCGGAGAATCTTGCTTTCGGCGCGGGAATGTTGCTTCGAGCGCGGGAATCTTGCTTTCGGCACGGGAATGCTGGTCTGGGCGCGGGGAGCGTTGCTTTCAGCGCGGGACGCAAAAATTAGTCCCCAATCCTTTGTGCCTCTCCGCGTGCCCAGTCCCCAATCCCCATCATCAGAATCGCACGGAGACAGGCGGGTCGAGAATCTCTTTGAGGACGATGACCTGCCGGATGGATGCGGGGTTGATGAGCACATCGCGAATGCGGTTGCTCGTAGCGGCGGCGGCGGGGGATCGCTTCACGGTGTCCGCAGCGGCGGTTGGCGCCGCAGGTGCGAGAGCTGCCGGCGTTGTCGCCCACTCCGGCGAGGCGGCCTCGCGAGCGCGAGCGCCGGCTGCGCGCCGGGCCCGCTCGGCGGCTGCGCGACGGACAGCCGCTCGTTCGCCCGTCTCCGCGCCTCGCCGCGCCTCGTGCACCCGCTCTTCTTGTGCTACGCGGACCTGCTGAGAATGCGCCTGATTGGCGCGAAGGCCCTCGCGGCTGGCCTTCACTTCCTCGATGTCCGGCCGCACACGCGTGCGGCTCGTCGGCCGGGTAGGCGGCGCAGTCTGCGGCGAGCTTGGTCGAACCGGCGCGCCCCGAGACCGCTGCTTGCTCTGTTGACGCTGGCGAAGCTGTTCAAGCTGCGCCTTGCGCCGCGCTGCAAGTTCATCCAGCCTCGAACTGGCCGCGACGGGCATGGGCGACTGGCTGCGCGGCGGCCGAACCGTCGGGCTGGTCGAAGTCTGCAATGTTGCCGGCGACGGGCCCGCCACGGTCGGAATGTCGCGGCTGGCGCCCTGGCGGCGAAGCCGCGCTTCGCGCTCCTTCTTCGCTCGCGATGCGGCCACGGCCTGGATGATCGCATAGGCGATCGCGATCAGCACCGGAATCAGGATGCTTCGCAGCATGCACGCAGTATAGCAGCGCTACTGCTCCAGCAGCCGCGGCAGCAGCGCCGGCTGCCCCCCGAACCGCTCACACACGTCAAACCGCACGCGGAACACCTGCGCCAGTCGCTCGTGCGTCATCACGTCCATCGCGGCGCCGCCGGCGATCAGTCGCCCGCCGTCCAGAATCCACACGTCATCCGCCAGTTCGCCGGCGAGGTTCAGGTCGTGCAACGCAGCGATGACGCTGATGGACTGCTCGCGAAGCGATCGAAGCAAGCGGGCCGTCTGCGCCACGTGGTGCAGGTCCATGGCGGCGGTTGGTTCATCGAGCAGGAGGTACCCGCCGCGTTCGATCTGCGCCAGCGCTCGCGCGAGCATGACGCGCTGCTGCTGGCCGACGGAAAGCGTCTGGAACACTCGATGTTCCAGCTCGATCAGATCGAGCTGGCGCAGCGCGGTGTCGATTCGGCGCTCGTCACGAGTCAGGGCAAAGCGGCCCAGCTCGACGACTTCGCGCACCGTGAACGACGCGGAGAGGCTCGCGCGCTGCGCCACGTAGGCCATGCGCCCGGCCAGCGCGTGCGGGCGCAGCTCGTGAACGGGCGCTCCGTCCAGCCGCACGCACCCGTTGGCGGGCTTGTGCACGCCGATCATGCAGCGCAGGAGCGTTGATTTGCCTGCCGCGTTGGGTCCGATGATCGCGGTGAGCGCGCCGGGCCGGACGTTCGTGGACACGTCGGTCAGCGCGCTCAGCCGGCCGTAGGTGAAGCTCAGGTTTTCGATCGCCAGCGTCACGCCTGGCCTCTTCCGCTGACGAGCAGCCAAAGAAAGGCGGGCCCGCCGATGAGGGCGGTGACAACGCCGATGGGAATGCGGCCGGCGCCGAGATCGACGATCTGGCGCACGACGTCGCCGCCCACCACGAGGATGACGCCGCAAAGCGACGCGCCGACGACCAGCGCGGTGTGTCGCGGGCCGAGCACGAGACGAGCGGCGTGCGGCGCGACCAGGCCGACGAACCCGATCGGGCCCGCGAGCGAAACGGTCGCGGCGGTGAGCACGCCCGCGAGCAGGAAGAGCCAGAATCGCAAGCGCGCGATCGAGACGCCGACGCTGTGCGCTTCGGCGTCGCTGAGGGTCGCGGCGTCCATCGCCCGCCCGAGCCGCGCCGCGATGACGAACCCGATGATTGTGATCGCGACGGCCGTCCACAGCGTCCAGCGATTTGGCGCTTCGTCGATGTGCCCCATGATCCACGTGATGAACTGGCCTCGCAGGCCCGTGGGGACGAGGCTTTGCAGCAGCATCATGATCGCGCCGCAGATCGTGGCGACGATCACGCCGATGAGAATCAGCGACACGGGATCGAGCCACC
>CAZLDF010000193.1:0-3161 GCA_964558095.1 uncultured Isosphaeraceae bacterium
GGGTCGGCCGCCGGCGCCTCGTCGATCTGCGCGATCAGCTTTTCGATCACGGGAAACGACTCGCTCGTCGCCGTGACGATCAGGCTGTTGGATCGGCGATCGGCGACGACGCGCGCGTTCACCTGCACGGGCGTCGCGGCGTCGTCGAGCTTGATCGAGATTCCCTTGGCCTGGCCGCGACTGTCAAGTTGCAGCGTCTGGCTGAGGATTCGCACGGCCTCGGCGGCTTGCGCGCCTTTGAGCGCGTAGGTGCGGATGATCGTCTCGTCCGCGGCGGATGGCGAATCCAGCCGCTCAATCAGCGCCTTGGCCTGCGCGAACTCCTCCTGCGGGGCGTTGATGATGAGGCTGTTGGTGCGCGCGTCGGGCGTGACCACGACGCCCCCAGCGCCCGCAGCCCCCCCCGCTCCGCGCCGGCTGAACTGTTCGCGGAGGATCCGCGTGATTTCACCGGCGTTGCCGTCCTTGAGCGCGATGATCTCGATCACGCGGTCGCCGGTGACGTCCGGTTGATCGAGCCGGGCGAGCAGATCGCGGACCGTGGCGAGTTCGTCGGCGGTCGCGGAGACGATGAGTGAATTGGCGGACTCGCTGGCGAGAATCGTCGCGGACGGTCGCGGCGCGTTGGTGACGCGGGCGCGGTCGCGAAGAAAGTTGTTCAGCGTCTGCGCCAGTTCCGCGGCGCGGGCGAACTTCACGGGCAGCACCTGCGTCTGCTGATCGGGAACCGCCACTTGCGCGTCGATCTCCTTGATCACCGCCGCGATCTCGTCGTGCTCGGCGCCGGTCGCTGAGACAATCAGCGTCTTCGTCAGCGCGTTCTGGCGGATGCGCACCTGGTTGGGGTCGGGCGGCTCCCACCATCGCCGCGAAGCGCCGGGATCGGCGAACAGCTCTTCGAGCAGCTCCGCCATCGTGTTCAGTTCAGCGTGTTCGACGTGGTAGAGTTTGACGACGCGCTGCGCGCCGCTGGCCTGCGGCGCGTCGAGGGCGTCGATGAGGCTCTCGACCAGCTCGAACTTGTCGCCCTCGCCGGTGACGATCAGCGCGTTGAGGCGGCTGTCGGCGCGCACGGCGAGCGTGCCGCGCTGCTGGTTGCCCCCCCCTCGCCCGCCGCTCCACGGGTCCCACCAGATGATCGGCCCCTGGTTCCACGTCAGGTCGCCGACGAGTCCCTCGATCGTTTCCGCGATGTCCGCCGCCTTGGCGTGCTGAAGCGGAAAGACGCGGAACGCCAGCGCATCGGTCGCGGCCGGCGTGTCGAACTGCTCGACCAGCTTCTCGATGTCGGCGAAATCTTCATCCGACGCGGCGATGAGCAGCGTGCGGCTGTTCGCGTCGCCGATGATCGAGACGCGCCGCGATTGCTGGCGGCGACCCTGGCCGACGGAGGCGATGCGGGCGCGGTCGTCGAAGAACCGCTGCAGCGCCTGCGCGACGGACTGCGCGTTGGCGCGTTCGAGCACGATCGTGCGCACGGGGAATGCCGTCGCGGCGTGGCGGTCGATCTCGGCGAGAACGGTCTGTATTTCGGCGAAGACTTCGTCGGAAGCGCGCACCAGCAGAACGCCCGCGCTGTCGTCGGGAACGATCGTGGTCGCCTTCCGCCGCGATTGATCTTCGCCGATGACAACGCGCTGCAGCATCTCGGCGGCTTGCTGCGCGGGCGCGGCCTTAAGCTCGACGATGCGCAGCGGCTGGCGATCGTCGCCGAATTTCTGATCGAGCTGCTTCAGGAGCGTCTCAATTTCCACCAGATGCTGCGGCGAAGCGGTGACGAGCAGCGTGTTGGTTCTTTCGTCCGCAGCGAACTGCGGCTGCACCCCCCCAGCGCCCCCGCCCCCCCCTACACGCGGCCGCGCGCTGAACACGCGCTGAAGCGTCTGCGCGAGTTCGCCCGCCTTGGCGTGTTGCAACGGGTGCAGCGTGAGCGTTCCGCCGGCGCTCGACGGCCGGGAAAGCGTGACGATCAAGTCGCTGATCGTTTCAAAATCGGCGTCGTTGGCGACGACGATCAGCGCGTTGGCGGAATCGTCGGCAAGCACGGCGACGCGCTGGTCCCATCGCCCCCCCGGCCCCCCCGCCAGCTCGCGCGGCGCCATCTCTGCCAGCACTGATGCAATCAGCCGCGACGTCTCGGCGGCGCTGCTCTGCGCCGGCATTGGGATGTATCGCACGCGGCCGGGCGCAGCGGGCAATTGCTCCTGCAATTGTCGCGCCAGGTCGCGCACGCGATCCACCGCGCGCTGCGAGCCGACGACAATAAGACTGTTCGTCGCGGGATCGACCGCGATGGTGACTCCCCCTGCCTCCCCCGCATCAGGCGCCCTTTCGTCGTCGCCGGCGCTCGAACCGCTTGACTCCTGCATGATCGCGAAGATCGTCGCGGTGAGATGATCGCTGATCGGCGTCGGCGCCATGGACGACGAGCCCGAGGGGGGGGCCGGCGCGCCGCCTTCCTCGTTGCGCCGCTTCTGTCGCTCGAGAAGCTGGTCGATGGTGATGACTTCGACGGCCCGGCCGCGCCCGCCTTCGCCCCGGCCGAGCATGCGCTCGAGCACTCGCGCCAGGTCCGCTGCGCTGGCGCGCGCGGGATCGATGGGGATCAATCGCATCTGCCGCGACGAGAGGATCGTGGCGTCGTCGATTTCACGCGCCAATCGTTCGATGGCTGCGAACTGGGATTCGGTGGCGCGGATCAGCAGCGAATTGCTCGCGGCATCGACGCGCACCGTCGGCGGGGCGTCGATGACGTCCTCGGCGGCGAAGAGCGCTTCGATGCTCGCGGCAAGCTGGCCCGCGTCGGCGTTCTCGATGCTCAGCACGCGCACCTGCCGGTTCGCCACGCCCCCAGCCCCCCCCGCTCCCCCTATCGTCGCCGGATCGACATCGAGCTGCGCGATCATCTGCTCGGCGATGTCCAGCAGCGCCGGCGAACCGGAGACGATGATCGCATTCAATCGCAGGTCGGCCGCCACTCGAACATCGGCATCGGCTTCGGGCAAAGCCTGGCGCCGCCGCGCCGCCTCGAGGCGCATCGCGAGCGAAACCCGCTCGCCGCCCAGGAGTTGTTCGATGACCGGCGCGATGGAATCGGCACGCGCGTGCTTCAGCATCACCGTTCGCACCTGGTTCTGGTCCGAGGCCCGCGCGTCGTCCAG
>CAZLDF010000194.1:0-8429 GCA_964558095.1 uncultured Isosphaeraceae bacterium
GCCCCGCGGGCGACGAGGCGAGATCAAGCCCGCGTCAAGTTCGAAGGATTGCAGGATCACGCAGGACGATTGAGCGATCGTTCCGTCCTCGCGCGCTGCATCATCATCGACATGACACACGTCACGAGCAGACCTTCGGCCTGCGATGAGCCTGCGTCCACGCACCGCGGCTGGCGGTCGCCGCGGCCACCTTCAGCCCCGGCTACTGACGACAAGCCCTTCGGGCTTTGAGCCGGCGCACCGACCTTCCTGCTTCAAGCACGTCAACGGCACGAACTTCCCGCCCGATGCGTGGAAGTTCAACAACAAGCCCACGCTCGCGTTCGACACGTTCATCACGCTCGGACCGGCATCGAGCCAGGGCAATCGCGTTCTCCAAACGCAACCGCAGATGAACGCAGATCAACGCAGATGGAGCACCTGAAGACGCCGTTTTGCCATTCCCATCTGCGTCCATCTGCGTGCATCAGCGGTTCCTCTCCGCGATCCAGTTGAAAACGCGATCGCCTTGGGAGTGACGCTAAGCCGTCACCCCAGCCATCGGCCTGCACACACGGGCGAGACGCCCGTGCCACAGCGCGAACGCGAAAGCGCGCGCAAACGTGACGCTCCGCGCGCTGCGAAGATGGACTTCGCCCAGCCGTCAGGGACAATCTCGAAGAGTCTTGAAGGGGTCAGAAGTCAGAGCTCAGGACTCAGCGGCGAGCCTCCGCCATCGCAAGCGCGCTCTTTGACAACCCAATATCCCTTCCCTCCGTGTCTCCGTGGTGAATGAATATTCGATTTGTCAAGAGAATTCGCCGTGAATTCCGCGAACAAAACTCAAAGCGTCACAAGTGCGCGAAACTAAACCCCCCATGCTGGAGCGGATTTGCGCACAAACGTGACGCTTGTTCGAGAAATCTCTTGACTGTAGTCAGGAGTCGGGAGTCGGAGATCGCAAATCACCAAATCACCAAATCGGATCAATCGTGCGCGCGGATGCCGTTGGCGGTGACGGCCATCCGGGGCAGATGCTCGAGGATCTTGTCCGCGAGGCCGTACTCGATCATCTCGTCGGCGCTGAGCCACTTGTTGCGCTCGCAGTCCTCGGCGATGCGTTCATAGGACTGGCCGGTGTTGTCGGCGTAGGTCTTGAAGATGATCTCGCGCAGGCGGAGCATTTCGCGAGCTTCGATTTCGATGTCCGTCGCCTGGCCCTCCATGACGCCCGACAGCAGCGGCTGGTGCATGAGATTGCGCGCCAGCGGCAGGCTGAAGCGCTTGCCCTTCGTGCCCGAAGAGGCGATGAGCGAGCCCATCGACGCCGCCTGACCGATGATGTAGGTCGCGACGTCGCAGGGGATGTACTTCATGGTGTCCAGCACGCCCAGGCCGCTGGTCACCGATCCGCCGGGGCTGTTGATGTAGAGATTGACGTCGGCGTCGGGGTCTTCGTTGGCGAGAAAGAGCATCTGCGCCACGACGAGGTTGGCGACCTCGTCGCTCAGCGGCCCGCCGAGGAACACGATCCGGTCGCTCAGCAGCCGGCTGTAGATGTCATAAGCGCGTTCGCCGCGGCCGGTTTTCTCGATGACGATTGGAACGAGCGTGGACATGTTGGAAGTCCTGTCATTCAAACCCGGACCTTCGAAGACTCAGGTCCGGCGTGAGGCTGTCATCCGGACCTTCGCCCCCCCCCCAGCGACTCAGGTCCGGCGTGCGTTGAAAGTGATGAGGAGGATCAGGTCTGCTTCTTGTTCTTGTCGAGCTTGATCTGGAAGACTTCGTCAACGAGGCCGTAGGCCTTGGCTTCGTCGGCGGAGAAGAACTTGTCGCGCTCGGCGTGGAGCTTCACCTGCTCGACGGTCTGGCCGGTGTGTCGGGCGATGATTTCATTGAGCGTCTGCTTGGCCTTGATGATCTGCTCAGCCTGGATCTGGACGTCGGTGGTCTGGCCGGTGACGCCGCCGTAGGGCTGGTGGATCATGACCTTGGCGTGCGGCAGGATGTGCCGGCGGCCCTTGGTGCCCGCGCACAAAAGCACTGCGCCGCCCGAATACGCCCGCCCGATGCAAAAGGTCGCGACGTCCGCCGAGATGAACTGCATGGTGTCATAGATCGCCAGCGTGTCGTCCACCGATCCGCCGGGGCTGTTGATGTAGAAGTTGATCTCCTGGCCTCGCTTCTGGTCTTCGAGGTAGAGCATCTGCATCATCACGCGGGCGGCCGACGCCTGATTGATCTCGCCGACGAGGAACACGACGCGGTTCTCGAGCATCAGCTCGTCGAGCGTCATCTCCCGCGTTCGTTGATAGTGAACCGCCGCGACCGGGTCGGGCACGAACGGCGTGCGAACCGAGCCCACTGCCCGGACGAGGTCGATGTTCTTCAGTTCGTGGTCGTTGATCATGTTGACGTGCTCATTGGATGGTCGTTCGGGGAAAAGCGTTCCAAAGGCGTGACCGGGAGCATGATAGGTCGGCTTGGACGGGCTGCAATGCATGGCAGCGGGCGCACTGGAGCGCTGCGGCGAGTGCGCTTCGCCAGCGCGGCTGTCGTTTTGGCGGTCCAAAACGGCGATCGCTTCGTGCAGCGCAGTTTCTGCCGCGCCGGGCGAAGTCGCTCGGTCATTCATCGGGCAGGTCGGCCGAGTCGTTGAGCGAGGATGTCACAACGGCGTCGCTCGGGGCATCCTGGGACGCGACGGCGACAAGTCGCGTCAACCACGAGGGACCAATTCGAGCGCCGCGATCAGCTCCGCCATGTGCCGCGCCGCCTCGCCGCGGTGCGATCGCGAGTTTTTCTCCGCGGGCGAAAGTTCGGCGCTGGTGCAGCCGCGGTCGGGCAGGTAGAGCAGCGGGTCGTAGCCGAACCCGTTGAGGCCGCATGGCTCGTCGGCGATGAGGCCCTCGAACGTGCCGCGAGATTCCGCGAGGATGTTGCCTCGCGGGTCCGCCAGGCACATGGCGCAGACGAATCGGGCTGTGCGGCGCTCGCGCGGCACGTCGATCAGTTCATGCAGTAGTTTGCGGTTGTTGGCCGCGTCGCGCTCGGCGCGCGTGGCGCCTCGGCCGCCGTAGCGCGCCGAGTGCACGCCCGGCTCGCCGCCCAGCGCATCGACTTCCAGCCCGCTGTCGTCGGCCAAACACACCCGGCCGGTCGCCATCGCGTACGCCACGGCCTTCTTGCACGCGTTCTCCTCGAAACTCAGTCCGTCCTCGACCGGCTCCGGCGGCAGGCGATTCAGCGAGTCGAGCCCCTGCACGTCGATGCCCAGCGGCCCGAACACCGCGCGGATCTCTTCGAGCTTGTGCGAGTTGGTTGTGGCGAGAAGGACGTTCAATTCTGGCACCATCCCGTGCGTCAGGCGGTCACGCTCAAACTTCACCCCCCCGACTTCACCCTCGGCTTCACCCCCGGCTTCACCCCCGGCGCCATTCCGCCGGAACGCTGCCGTGGTCCGCGATCACCCGGCTGTGAATGCCTCCCCGGCCGCGCCATTCCGTGATGACCTGCAGCCACATCGGGTTCAATTACGCTACGAGATCGTCGCGAATCCGGTTCGTCACCGCTTCGTAGTAAATTCCCTCGTTGCGAAACGACTGGCAATACAGCTTCAGACTCTTCAGCTCGACGCACAGTTCATCCGGCACGTAGCGCAGCATCACGCGCCCGAAGTCGGGATGACCCGTGACGGGGCAGACGGACGTGAACTCCTCGTTCACGTGCTCGATGACGTACCCGCTGCGCCGATCGGGGTTCGCGAACGTTGCAATCAATGAAGCGTCGGGCATTGACGGATAGTAGGAATGAACAGCTCGTTTCGCGAGCGAACAGCTCGTTTCGCGAGCGGGCTCGTCCCGCCGCGGTTGGGCGCAGAAAGCACTTGCACGTCCACGCAGGGGGACAAGCCCCCTCGCGAAACGAACAACTTCGCGCAGTCACTGCAATTGATAGTTCAGCATGAGCTGGATCACCCGCGGCTGATCGGAGTTGATTCGCAGCGACCTGCGGAACGCGTCGCCCGCCTCCTTGCGCGCCGCTTCGTCGGTGCGGTTGCTCAGCAGCCAGGTGTTGAGCGCGTTGACGCCCACGCCGTTGAGCGAGGGCCAGTGGCTCGGGTCAAGCTCCACGCCGTCGCGGTAGGCCTGGAGCGATTCGGGATACCGGTTCAGGCGGAAGTACGCCCAGCCGAGGCGCTCGTAGGCGTTGGCAGTGGGTTCGATGCGGATGAGCTGCAGCGCGGTGTTCACGGCTTCCTGGTAACGCTTCTCGCGCGCCAGCACGTTGATGAGGTTCATCATGACGGGCGTGGTTTCGTCGAGCAGCTCCAGCGCCTTGATGTATTCGTCGATCGCCTGGACGTTCATGCCCAGGTCCTCGTACACCGCGCCGAGATTGACGCGCGCCGCTCCGCTGTCCGGCTGCAGCTCGACCGCTTTGCGCGCGTAGGGCAGCGCGCGCTTCGCCTGCGCCGTCTGCAGGTACACCGTCGCGATGTTCAGGTTCGCCTCGGGCGAATTGGGGTCGATATCGAGCGCGATGATGTACACCTGCGCCGCCTCGGCGAACTTCTTCAGCATCTGCAGCGCCAGTCCCAGGCTGTACTGCGCGGTGAAGTTGCGCGGCTCGAGGCGCACGGCCTGACGAAACGCCGGCTCGGCGTGGGCGAAGTCCTCCTGCAGCATGTAGATGTCGCCGATGCCAAGGTACGCCGTCGTCACCGTCGGGTTTTCCGCCAGAATGTCGCGGAACATGCCCAGCGCGCGGCCATACTGCCCCGCGTTCACCGCGGCCCGCGCTTCGACAAGCTGCTGCTGATGGAAGTCGGTGATCGAGAGCCGATCGTCGGTGGCCTCGGTGAACGGGCGACCGGGGTCCGGCACGCCGAAGGGCTGACACCCGCTTGTCGCGCCGAGAGCCGACAGTCCCAGAATGACCACGCTCAGGCGTCGCTGCATCGGCATCCGATCGAAGAGTGCCCAATTGAACGATCGACCGCGGCGGCTTGCCGGTGGGGGCCGCAAACGCCGTCGGGGTTTGGTCTTATCGGCATGCGGCGGGACGCCGTTTGAGCCGTTTCAGCCTTTGCACGTTCACGACGTCCCATTCGCGGCCCTTCGCGTCCTTCTGCTTCGGCGTTTCGAGAATCTTGGGTACGCCCGCGAATCGATCGTGGTTCACGATCGTCCGAAAACACGCCCGCCCGCAGAGCCCCTCGCCGATGTGGGCGTGGCGATCCTTTCGAGATCCCACGGCGCCTAACGAATCATTGATGTGGAACACGTGGAGGTGCTCGATCCCGCAGACCGCGTCGAACTCCTCGATCACCGCCGCCGCGGCGTCGTCGGTCGTCATGTCATAGCCCGCGGCCGAGACGTGGCACGTGTCGAAACAGAAGCCGATTCGCTGCGGCTCGCGGACGCCCTCGCGGATGCGATTCAAGTGATGGAACGCATAGCCGAGGTTCGTGCCCGAGCCGACGGTGGTCTCCAGGCAGGTGATGACGCCGTGGCCGGGCAGATCGCGATGAATTCGATCGAGCGACTCGACGATTCGCCGAAGGCCCGCGAGTTCATCTTTCCCCGGCTCGCCGCGAAGCACGTTGGGCTCGCGCGGCGAGCGCGGGGTTCCCAGATGCGCGCCCGGATGCGCGACGCAAAACGGTATCGCCAGCGATTCGCATCGCTCCAGCTCCATCCGCATCGCGTCGATCGATTTGCGGCGAAGCTCGTCATTCGGCGAGGCGAGATTGATCAGATAGCTGTTGTGGCTGACGACGCGCGCCGAGGCGCGGTCGGACAGGCCGCCGAAGCCCGCGCATGCGTCCCACTTCATTTCGCGAAGCTGACTCAACCATGCTTCGCGATGCGCGGGATCGATTGAATTGGTCTTCCACTGCCGCTGATTCGCGGTGAACACGGCGACGCAGTCCATTTTCAACTGGCGCGCGCGGATCAGCGCATTGACCATGCCGCCTGCGACGGAGAGGTGAGAACCGAACATTCGGGCAGGAGTGTAGGCGTCACGTCATGCCTGCGCGGGCTTGACCTTGCGGAAGCCAGCGCCGGCATCCAGTGATTCGGCAACGCGCGAGTCGGCCGCTGGATTCCCGCTTGCGCGGGAATGACGGCGGCCCTCTCCCAAGGCGAGAGCGAGAAGAGGCTACGCCGGAACGGGCACGCGGAGCATCTTCGCGGCGGCGCGGGTGATGTCGGTGTGATGCAGGCCGCACTGCTTGAGGATTTCGTCCTCGGTGCGAGCGGACTTCGGAATTCGCCGCACGCACATCTGCTCGATCGTGAACGCGTCGCCGGCCTCGGTGATGGCGTCGGCGACGGCGCTGCCCAGCCCGCCGCCGTAGTTGTCCTCGACCGTGAGAATGTTCCCGCCGTTGACGTTCGCCAGATCGAGCAGCTCTTCCGCGTCGAAGGGAATCGAATACAGATCGACCAGCGAGGCGTCGATGCCCATGCGATCCAACGCGTCCAGGGCCTTGTTGCACTCGTGGACCATGAACCCGGCGGAGACGATCAACACGTCCCGGCCGCGGGTGAGCACTTCGAACCCGCCCAGGCGGAACTCGGTGTTCTCGTCATACAGGAACTCGACCTCCGGCCTGTGCGTTCGCATATAGCAGGCGCCGTTGTGCGCCGCCATTTCGAGCGTCAGCGCATACGCGGCGTAGGCGTCGGCGGGCTGCAGCAAATAGCACGCCGGACCGCCGCGATGGCCTTCGACCGTCGAGAGACTTCGGAACCACGCGACATCCGGCAGCGACATCTGGCTGGGGCCGTCGGCGGCGAGCGAAATGCCGCTGTGGCTTCCCACGATCTTGATGTTCGCACCCGAGTAGATGCCCATTTCCACCTGGTCGTAGCCGCGCGTCACGAACTTCGCAAACGTCGAACAGAACGGAATCTTCCCCGCCGCAGCCAGTCCGACGGCGACGGAAAACATGTTCTGCTCGGCGATCTTGCATTCATAAAAGCGATCGGCGAGCTTGCGATCGCTGGCGAACCACTCGGCGAAGGTGCTGTTGCGCACGTCGCCGTCCAGTGCGACGACGTTGGGGTTGGCGTGCCCGAGCGCGCGCAGCGCGATGCCGTAGGCCTTGCGCGTGGAGAACTTGCCGGCCTTGAGCGTGCTGGCCATGTCATAGGCCTTCATCGCCTCGGCGAAGGTCATCGGCTCGGTGACCTCCACCGGCTTGGCGGTGTATTCCTTGGGCGGATAGATGCTCAGCGCGTCGGTCGAGGCGAGCGTGGTGGTGAGGTTGACGCTGGTGGCGCGAAGCTCGTCCAGGGCGGCCTGGAGCTTGTCGCCCGAGGCCGGCTTGCCGTGCCATCCGCCGCCCTGCATCGTGGGCGAGCCCCAGCCCTTGATGGTGCGGGCGACAACCGCCATCGGCTGCTCGCCTTCGTTCTTCACGAAGGCGTCGAACGCGGCCTTGATCTGGGCCGGCGCGTGGCCGTCGATGTTCTTGACGATCCAGCCGGCGGCTTCGAGCTTTGCGGCGATCCTTTCCGCCGACTGCTGGTCGCTGACCTTGTCCGCCTGGCCATAGCCGTTGCAGTTGAAGATGGCCAGGACGTTGTTGAGGTGATGATCGACAGCGAAATCGACGGCCTCCCAGATTTGGCCTTCGCGCGATTCGCCGTCGCCGATGATGCAGTAAATGCGCTTATCGATCTCGTCCTCTTTCGCCGCCAGGGCGAGCCCGCAGGCCGCGGAAAGCCCCTGCCCCAGCGAACCCGTGGCCGAGTCGAAGAAGGGGAAGCCCTCCATCGGGTTGGGGTGGCCGTCGAGCGGCGAATCGTTTTCACGCAGCGTCTTGAGGTCCTCGACGTTCATCGGCCGGCGGTTTTCGCCCTCGCCGAAGACCGCGCGGATGTCCGCAAGAGCGGCGTAAATGATCGGCACCGCGTGCCCCTCGCTCAGAACCAGCCGGTCCGAGGTGGGGTATCGCGGCTGGTCCGGCGCCCAGCGCATGCTGTGATAAAGAAGGACGGTGACGATGTGCCCAAGGCTCATGCCGGAGCTGGGATGGCCGCTTCCCGCGGCGGCGCACATCTCCAGGTTGAGCTGATCGAGCTGAATGGCTTTGGCGTGGACGGCTGCTTCGAAAGACATCGGGCCTCTTTCCGTTATTCACGACGAGTCGTGGGTGTGATCGACAACGGCAATCCGAACCGCTCGCCGAACCATGCAGTATCGTCCGTTTCACCGGCCGGGGCAAGTGCAGCCCGCCGCATGGGCGCGCAATTCCTGCATCAACCGCTGGCGGACGCGGTGGATATACCCAAGACTTTGCCTGGAAGCCGACCGTGCCAAGCCGCAAGCGGGGTCGCCGAATGCAAGCCCGGCCGCACGCATACGCTCCGTCTTCGGAGCTTCATCGGGGGAAGCGAGGTACAGAGGGACTGATGAGGGGACTGGAGGCGCCG
>CAZLDF010000195.1:0-3030 GCA_964558095.1 uncultured Isosphaeraceae bacterium
CCGCGAGGAATCGCTGGAGTCCGACGTTGGCCAGCCCGACGGCGTTCATCATCCCGCCGGGGACGCCGATGACGCGCATGGGTGCATTGCCCTCGCGAGGCTGGCGCGTGATGGATTTCGTGACCAGGGCGCCGAGCGCCGACGGGCGCAGAACGTCGGCGATTTCGGAGACGTAGCCGCACGTGCCCGCCGCGGCGATGACGGGGTTGCGCAAGGGCAGGCCTGCCAGATTGACCGACAGATCAATCATCGCTGCGCTTTGTAACAGAAAGAATGAAGATCACCACGGACACGCGGACACGGAGAATGGGCTTGGCATTGGGCCGAGTTCATGCCACGCGGCGTTCAGTCGCACGCGCCGTATCGGCGATCACAGGCGAGACGCCTGTGCCACTGTCCTCTCATCGTCTATACTCCAAAGTCCGTGTCTCCGTGACTCCGTGGTTTTCTTTCGGATGAGGCAAGATGTCAACGATTGAAGAACGCATCGCGCAATTCGGCAAGATGGCGCATGACGATCCCGAGAACGACATGGCGCATTTCAGCCTCGGCGGCGCGCTGCTGGCGGCCGGCCGCTTCGCCGAAGCCACACGCAGCTTCGAACGCTGCATCGAGTTGAACCCCGAAATGAGCAAGGCCTATCAGCTTGGCGGCGAGGCGATGATCAAGGCCGGGTGGGCCGACAAGGCCGTCGCGACGCTCAACACCGGCTACGAAGTGGCGGCGGCGCGCGGCGACCTCATGCCCCGCAACGCCATCGCCGACCTCCTCACGAGCTTCGGCCGCCAGCCGCCCCGCATTTCCGACGAGGCCCAAGCCGCGGCGAGGCGGCTTCAGGAAAGCGCGACGTTCATCTGCCGCACCACCGGACGGCCGGGCACGCAGCTTCCCGAGCCGCCCATGCGCGGCCCGCTTGGCAAATGGATTCACGAAAACGTCTCGCAGGAGACGTGGCGCTCGTGGATCGCGCAGGGCACGAAGGTCATCAACGAGCTGCGCCTCGATTTCTCGCGCGATGAAGATCAGGCCGTGTACGACCAGCACATGTTCGAGTTCCTCGGCATCGACGAAAGTGTGCGGCGGGAACTCACCGCGAACGCTGGGGCGCGATAAGAGGCGGGAGGAAGAAAACCACGAAGGCACGGAGACACGGAGCGAGAGAAAAGTCCAAACGTCCCAATGATAAACAATCACAAGTGACGCGAAACGTGGTGCGCCGCGGCGCAGGTACGCTCAGCCAAATCACCAAAACACCAAATCACCAAAACACCAAATCACCAAGTCACCGAATCACCAAATCCATCTTCGTGTCTCCGTGCCTCCGTGGTCATTCAGTTCCGTGGTTGTTCAGCTCAGAACTGCAGCCGCTTGTGGTAAATCCACCATTCGAAGAGAAGCATGAACAGCGCGAGCCCCACGGCCCAGGGCCAGAGCGCGGTATAGGACGACGCCGCTTCGCCCGACGCCTCCACGCTCTCCGTGCCGCCGACGCGAAGCTCGTTGGAAACCGCCAGCGCGCCTTCGGTCGGGCTGATGAGATTGACGGCGAAGGGGCGCTCCTGTCGCCCGGAAGCGCCAGGTTCGTCCCACGAAAGCACGTGAACGCCTGAAAGCGTCGCCGGGCCCCACGCAAGCTGCGCCGGATCGGCGGCGTCGATCGCTGCGGTTCGGCGATCGGGAAGCGTCATCACGATGTTGCGCGCACTGGTCGGCAAGCGCGTGGTGATCGCATCGCCCGGGCGATAGCCCTGCGACGCCACCTGCTCGCCGCGGTGCCCCAGATAGTCGATCGCGTTGAAGAGGAATGTGACGAAGCTTCGCTGAAACGGCCAGGAGCTTTCGAGGGGATCGAACGTGACGTAGATGACGGCGAGCGGGCCGCGGGAGTATTCGACGATGGCCGGACCGCCGCTACCTTCGGCGATGATCTGCACCTGGTCGCTCGGCGCGATCTGGCGAAATCGCGAGATGAACACGTTGTCCATCGCGACATATCGCATCGAAGGATGTTCGTCCCGCGTCGTCAGGATCACCTGGTTGGACCCTTCGCCGAAATCGTTGAACCCCTCGAGCGGCGGCGTCGTGCCGAAGATGAGGTAGCGGCCTTCAGGCAGCGTCGGCGGCACGTGGTTGTCGAGCACGACGACGTCGTAATTGCCCGCCGCGCCGCCCTGCCCCCCCCCCACGCCCTCCGCGCCCGTCCCGCCGGATTGCGCGATCGCGTCGAACTGGCTCGCTGACATCGTCTCGATCGAACGAAGACTGAGCCCTTCCAGCACCCACTGGATCACCTGGCTCTTCGACGCCACCAGCGCCACGCTGAGCTGCCGCGGCGGCGGGACGACCAGCGCCGCGACGTTGTCCGCAGCGAGATCATCGGCCGTCAGGTTGGCGACCTCGACGATCGCTCCTCGCGGCTGCTCGAATGGGCTGAACACGACGTTCGATCGCCCCGGCGAAAGGGCGCCGTCCACCGGCGAGCGCTCCGCGGCGGCGACGGTCGTGCCCTGAATCCCCAGCGCCGTCCCGTTCACCGAAAGCTGGATGTCGCACTGCGCCGGCGCCTCAACATAGTTCGCCAGCGACACGAAGACCTCCACGAACGTGGGCTGATCGAAGGGGCGATCGATGGAGATGGCGGTGATCGCGACGTTGCGCGCTTCCGCTGTGCCGCAGGCGTGAAAAACGAGGTCCTCGCCGCGAAGCGTTTGTTCGTCCAGGTCGGCGATCGCGCCGTCGCTGAAAAGTTCGATCGCGGGCGGATCGTCGATGGGTCGAGGTTCGCCGGTGTCGGGATCGACGACGTTGGTGGTGTAGGCGCGGGCGAGCTTGAGCGCTTCTTCAAGTCGTGTCTCGCCGTGCGTGGGCTCGATGCTGTCGATCGCGTTGAGCAGGGCGGTCTTGGAGTCGGTGAAGCGGCTGAGAATGTGCGCGCGGTCTGAAAAGGCGATGACCATCGTCTCGCCCGGCGACTGGCTGAGCCAGCCTCCGCTGTAGAGCTTCTCCACCGTTTCGCGTGCGCGCTGCTTG
>CAZLDF010000196.1:0-4742 GCA_964558095.1 uncultured Isosphaeraceae bacterium
GCCGTCGGGAAACTCGCCGGCCTTCATGCGCGCAAGCAGACCGAGGTTCTCCTCGACGCCGCGATTTCGAAACGGGCTTTCGACGCCGGGTTGAGTCAGCGTGCCGCGCGACAGGCGAATCTGCTCGGCAGTCTGATCATCGACATACGCCTTCCCGACCCGAACAAGCTGCATCGCCCATTCATAGAGCTGCGGGAAATAGTCGGATGCATAGTACTCGTGCTCGCCCCAGTCGAAGCCGAGCCAGCGGATGTCTTCCTTGATCGCGTCGATGAACTTCTGTTCTTCCTTGAGCGGGTTGGTGTCGTCGAAACGCAGGTGGCATCGCCCGCCGTATTCTTCCGCGATGCCGAAGTCGATGCTGATCGCCTTCGCGTGCCCGATGTGCAGGAAGCCGTTGGGCTCAGGCGGGAAGCGCGTGACGATCGTCCGGCCGCCCCCCCCTAATCCCCACCTGCCCGTGGCGATGTCCTGCTCGATGATCGAGCGGAGGAAATCGAGCTTCGATCGTGATTCGGCGGTGGTCATGCTGTGCTCGAAGTTGACATCAGGAGAGACCGTGATTGCAGACAGCGCTCGATGCGCCGCACGACGGAATCGCGGCCGAGGATCGCAAGCGTCTCGAAGATCGCCGGGCTGACGGTCCCCCCGCTGACGGCAATGCGAAGCGGCTGGGCGATCCTGCCCAGATCGCCCGCGGTGTGTGCGTCTGCGAACTCGCGCACGGCGATCTCAATGGAACGAACCGACCAATCCGACAGGCGGCGCAGCGCGGGCAGCAGCGCCTCGAGGCGCGCGTACCCGTTTGGCTCGCCGCTCGCCCCCCCCATCATCGCTTTGCGCACCGCTTTGGTCTGCTCGATTTCGATCGATTCATCAGGCGCGATGAAGAACCGGCTGGATTCGATCGTGTCGTCGAGCGTCTTCGCCCGCGGCTGATTCGCGATCGCCAGCATCTCGAACTGCGCGCCAGTGAGCTTCTCAATGAACTCAGGATGATGCGCCTGGCAGTGCTCGCGATAGAGCCTGACGAATTCAGCGGGCGGCAGCACATGCAGCGCATCGAGATTGAACGAAAGCAGCTTGTCGCGGTCGAACGCGGCCGGCGATGCGATCACGCGATCAAGAGCGAACCGCTCGACGAAGAACGAACCGTCGAACTTCTCCACGTCCCCACCCGGCGACCATCCCAGCAGCGCCAGGTAATTCACCATCACCTGTGGCAAATACCCCGCCCGGCGAAAGTCATCGACGTTGATCTCCGGCAGCGCGATGTGCAGCGCCGCTCCAAGCCGGACCGCGGCATCCAGTTCAAGCTGGTGATCGCCGTCGCTCTGCCACCACGTCCAGTGCTCCTGCGAAACCGCCGGCTCGGTCGTGCCCGGCATCAGAGGCGACTGCTTCAATCCGCGGCTCTTCACCTCCTGCCGCAGCGCCTTGTCCTTGTCGCGCTTGGACATCTTCGACTTGTCCGGGTTGGTGATGATCGACACGTGCGCATAGGTCGGCTCAGCGAACCCCAGCGCGCGCTGGATCAGCAGGTGCCGCGCGGTGTTGATCAAATGCTCCTGCGCGCGGATCACGTGCGTGATCTTCATCAGCTCGTCATCGACGACCACCGCGAAGTGATACGTGGGATAGCCGTCGGCCTTGATGATGACGAAGTCGTCCATCTCGGCGGTGTTCTTGCGCACCTCGGCGAAGACTTCATCGCGGATGACGATCTCCTCGTCGTCGGGAACGCGCAATCGGACGACGTGCGGGCGGCCTGCGCTCAGGAAGCGCTTGATCGTTGCGGCATCGAGTGAAAGCGCGGCGCGATCGTAGCGATAGTTGCGCTTCTCCCGCCGGGCGCTCTGCCGGGCCGCTTCGAGTTCCTCCGGCGTCTCGAACGCGCGATACGCTTTGCCCTCGTCGATCAACTGCTGAACGAACTTGTGATAGATTTCCAGACGCTCGGACTGGAAATAAGGCCCGAATTGCCCGCCGCCGCAGCCATCGAACTCCGGGCCTTCGTCCCATTGGATGCCGAGCCACTTGAGATCGCGAAGGAAGCCCAGGCTCGCGGCGTCGGATGCGCGCTTCTGGTCGGTGTCTTCGATGCGCACAATGAACTGGCCGCCTTGGCCGCGCGCATAGGCCCAGTTGAACAGCGCGGTGCGAGCGCCCCCGACGTGCAGGTGGCCCGAGGGGCTGGGCGCGAAACGGGTTCGGACTGTTGGTCGAGCGGGCGACATCGTGCGAGGCGACAGGGTATCGCCGATTCACGCCGAAGTCGAAGATCGCCCGACGATACAGTGGCATGGGCGTCTTGGGGGGGGCGCCCGTGATCGATGCTTTGGTCTCAACGGCCGAAGAATTGATGTAGTGAGGCAACTGCCTTCGAATTCTCAGTCGCCCGAAGCGTCGCGCGGCGTCGGCGTTGCGGCCGCGCTCGGCGCGGCGTGTGCGCCGCGACGCCGCATGCGATGCAGCAGAAACCGCAGCGGGTTCCACACCGCATACCAGGTGAACAGCACCGCCAGCGTCTCCTGGAACCACCAGATCGCGAAAAACACCATGAGCACCAGCCTCGCGACATACGGAAAGCTGCGGTGCCCGCCGACGTAGCGATTCGTGAAGTGAAAGTACGGGATCGCAGAGACCATCCCGAACGCGCACAGCAGCGTCACGAACGGAATCCCGAACGCCGCCCAGCGCGCGAACGCCTGCGACACCTCATCGACCGAAACGCCCTTGACGAACAGCAGGTGTTGATGCAGGACGATCAGGCTGGTCACCGCGCCGGCGGCGCCGGGCGATGGCATGCCCTTGAACACCATGTGCTTGGCGACCGCCGAGGTCGGTGTTTCAACGTTGTAGCGCGCCAGCCGCAGCGCCGCGCAGCAGATGTACACCGCCGCGATCCCCCAGACGATGCGTGCGAAGGTATGGTCAGCCTCGGGCCCGAGGATCGTCGCGCCTTCGGGGCCAAGGTAGTGGCTCACCAGCCGCAGCATCATGAACGCCGGCGCCACGCCGAACGTCACCAGGTCCGCGAGCGAATCGAGCTGCACGCCCATTTCCGACGAGCCGCGCACCAGGCGCGCGATCGCGCCATCGACCGCATCCAACAGCATCCCCAGGAACACGAGCAATCCCGCGAGCGTCAGGCTCGACAGTTGCGCCACGCCGATGTAATCGATCGGCTTGGCGGCGTAGTGAATCGCCGCGAAGCCCGCGACCAGGTTGCCCAGCGTGAACATCGTCGGGAACACCGACATCGGCGGCAGGCGCTTCATGCGCGACAGCCTCCCCCGGCGCCGATGCCCCCCACGACGCGAAAACATCGCCCGTGTCGGACGCTGCGGCGGACTGAACGTCGGCTCGGTGGATTCGATCATGCGTCAGGTCCAGCAGCTTCCGCGCGCAGCGGTGGAAACAGTTCATGGGAAATGTGCGGAATCAGGATCAGGATATCCCGCGTCACGGAGTGGGCGCCGGTTTCGACTTCGTCGCCTTCCGTCACGAACTGACTCATCGAACCGAACAGCGCCTGACCGATCGTCGGCGGGGAACTGGCCCGCGGCCCGACATCCGGCAGCGGCCCGCGCGCCGGCTGTCCGCTGCGCAAACCGCTCGCCGATGCAGATGACGTCGATTCCAGTGTTGCCTCATATCCCGCGACGCGCCATGGCTTCGCCGGATCCTCCGACGCGATGACATACGCCCGGCCGCCATCAAGCCGCAGATCGAACGCCAGCGACGCGAAGTATCTCGATCGCTGCTCATCCGTTCGCTGCGTCAACAGTTGCCGGTAATCGACGGGCGGCGTGCGGATGAGGCGCGTCTTCGACTCCAGATGCACGTGCGGCCCATCTTCCATCATCAAGGTCCAGCCGCGCACGAGAAGCTGCAGCTCGCCGTCGGCGAGCGTCATAACGCGCCCGTCCACCGCCAGCGCCGCGCCGCCGTCGTAGTCGGCTGCCTGAATCTCCCGCCAGTCGTGCGCCTGGCCGTGCCATGCCGACACATCGACGATCGCCCCGCCGAGCGCTTCGATGAGGCTGTCGAGCGCGGCGCGATCGACGCGGAAGAGTCGCAGGCCGTTGACCTGAAGCTGCGCGCGCGTCGCGTCGTCGAGAGCGGAGCTGCAATCGAACCCCGCCAGGACGGCGGCGAGCTTGTCGCCGCGATCGAAGATGGTCCATCGCCGCACTTCCAGCCCGTCATCCTGGGCGAGGAAGTCGCGCGACGCGCCGGTCGCCGCACGGCTGGGCGCATCAGCGCCGTCGCGTGAACCAGCCGTCGATTCCCGCAACGCCGGCGCGCCCGACTGGCAACCCACCGGCGCAGCGATCGCCGCCAGCGCTGCCAGCGCTGCAGGCATCACGGCACTTGATGAACGGGCGATCATCCGCACAAGCAATACGGTATGTCCTCCACGAGCCCGACGCACGAGCGGCGGTCGCGTCGTCTTCACCGAGCCCCACGCGTCGTCCCCGACGATCCCCACGCGCGAGCGTGGGCAGTCGAGCACGGTCGTCAACAGGTCTCACGCGCCGGCGCGGGCGGTCGTGAAGTGAAATCGCTTTCGATTAGTCGTTGTGCGGGGTGCCGTTGACAACCTCCGCTTGCGCGGCGGGCTCGTTGTGTTGACGCCTGCGGGCGAGACGCCCGTGCCACTCAACGCCGTGAACTTCTCTTCGGGGTGCCACACTTTGGGTCCGGGCTTTGGCGGACCAAAGTGTGCAGGATTGTCA
>CAZLDF010000197.1:0-6794 GCA_964558095.1 uncultured Isosphaeraceae bacterium
ACGTCCTCCGGAACATGGTGTCCTCCGGATCGGGTCCTCGCTGCGACGCGCTCAACCGAGATGTCGGGACTCTCCACCCACACGTATCCCAGGACAAACACGTAGCCGTCTTCGACCAACCGCCGAAGCCACGGCGCGAACGTGCGGCTGGCAAGCGTTGATTCAAATGCGAACGACTCGCGCTCGTCCGCCAGACGACGTAGTTCTCGCAGCATGATTCGTCCCGCCTCCATCGCGCGGCTTTCCGGGCTGAACGCCGAAAGGCCGCGTGCAATCACATCGGCGTTTACGAACGTCTGTATGCCGAGGTAGTCAAGTAGCGATGGCGCGATGGTCGACTTGCCCGCGCCGTTCGGGCCGCCGATGACGATGACGGTGGGGGACTGGGACGCCACGGTAGAGGCATGCTAACCGGGCCTTGGCGAAGACTGGACGTCCGTGGGCGCGGCGCAGGCGAAGCCGCGAGCGGCGGTGGCGTGGCGCGGGCCGCGCGAGATGCCGCTTGCGGCTTAGCCCGCGCGCGATCTACCTTGCCGCGCATGCCCATCGTAATTGCCTATCACATCATCTGGACGGCGTACGGCTGGTGGCTGCCCAACGATCCGCGCGGCAGCGCGTCGAAAACGATCGGCAGTGATGTCATCGCGGCACTGGGTGAGTTGCACTTCGGTCGCAAGCGAATCCAGCCCGCGAGTCGCGATGTCCGCGCGTTCTACGAGCAGGCGGCGAAGGTTCTTCGACATCCGCTGCTGGAGATTCGCGAATGGGGGGGTGCTGTTGAAATCGTTGCAAGTGCGTTTGCGCGAGTGATCGCGGAGTACAAGTACACCAGTTACGCCTGCGCGATCATGCCCGATCACGTGCACATTCTGATTCGCAAACACAAGCACAGCGCCGAGGAGATGATCGAGTCATTGCAGAATGCCGCGCGCTGGGCGTTGATCGAAGCGCGATTGTGGCCGAGCGACCATCCAGTCTGGACAGCGGGCGGTGGATGGAAGGTGTTTCTCGATCATCCTGACGAGGTCGAGCGCACGATTCCGTACATCGAGAACAATCCGATCAGGATCGGATTGCCGCGACAGTGTTGGCCGTTTGTCAAGCCCTACGATCGCTGGCCGTTGCACGAAGGACATTCGCCGAACTCGCCGTACGTGAGGGCCCTTCGTGCGGTCGGGCGGTATCCGTGATAGCGGCGGGGGCTAAGCCGCAAGCGGCAAATGGCGCGGCGTGTTCGCCGCTTGCGGCTTAGCTCGCGCACGACGAGTTCCGCGCTACCGCATGGGAATCTTCACACCCTGCTCATCCGCGCACTGCCGCGCGATGTCGTATCCCGCATCGGCGTGGCGGAAGATGCCCATCATTGGATCGTTCGTCAGCACGCGCTTGATGCGTTCATCGGCTTCCTTCGTGCCATCGCAGACGATAACCTGGCCGGCGTGTTGCGAGTAGCCGATGCCGACGCCCCCGCCGTGGTGGAAACTGACCCAGCTCGCGCCGCTGACGGCGTTGACCGCGAAGTTGAGCAGGGCCCAGTCGCTGATGGCGTCGCTGCCGTCGAGCATCGCTTCGGTTTCGCGATTGGGTGAGGCGACCGAGCCGCAGTCGAGGTGATCGCGGCCAATGACGATGGGGGCCTTGACCTTGCCTTCGCGGACGAGCTGGTTGAAGCGCAGGCCGGCTTTGTCGCGCTCGCCCAGACCGAGCCAGCAGATGCGCGCGGGCAGGCCTTGGAACGCGACGCGTTCCTGCGCGAGTCTGATCCAGCGGTGCAGGCCTTGGCGATATAGCGCGGCGCTGGAGGGGGGGGGGCTGGTTGCACGATCCGCCCTCACCCCTGACCCCTCTCCCAAGGGGAGAGGGGAACTGGAAAGCGGAAACAACTCCAGAATCGCCTCATCCGTCACGCGAATATCTTGCGGGTCGCCGGAGAGGGCCGCCCAGCGGAAGGGGCCGCGGCCGACGCAGAATTGCGGGCGAATGTAGGCGGGGACAAAGCCGGGAAAGGCGAAGGCCTCCTCGCGCGGCAGGCCGTTCTCGAATGCCCGCTGGCGGATGTTGTTGCCGTAGTCGAACGTCTTCGCCCCCCCCTTTTGGAGTTCGCACATCAGTTCGACGTGCCGCTGCATCGAGTCCATCGCCCGGCGGGTGTATTCATCGGGATCGGACGCGCGAAGTTCATCTGCCTGCTCGCGCGTCAAACCATGTGGGTAGTAGCCGTTGAGGGGATCGTGCGCCGATGTCTGGTCGGTGAGCGTGTCGGGGGTGATGTTGCGTTCTATGAGGCGCTCGAGGAGATCGACGGCGTTTCCGAGCCATGCCACTGAAGTGGCGGGCCCGTTCGACCGCGCGAGTTCAAGAGCGCGATCGATGGCGCGATCCAGATTGTCCTCACCTCCCCCAAAGATCACGTCCAGATACCGATCGTGCCTACGTTTCTCCAGGCGATCGATGCACATCTCCGCCATGAGGCAGACGCCTTCGTTCATGGTGATGGCGAGCGGCTGCGCGCCGCCCATCCCGCCGCAGCCTGCGGTGACGTTGAGCGTGCCCTTGAGCGTGCCCCCAAAGTGCTGGCGGGCGCACTCGGCGAACGTTTCGTAGGTGCCCTGGAGGATGCCTTGCGTGCCGATGTAGATCCACGAGCCGGCCGTCATCTGGCCGTACATGATGAGGCCCTTGCGCGCCAATTCATCGAAGTGCTCCTGCGTCGCCCAATGGGGCACGAGGTTGGAGTTGGCGATGATGACGCGCGGCGAATCGGTCGTCGTCCGCACGATCCCCACTGGCTTGCCGGATTGGACGAGCAGCGTCTCATCGGGTTCGAGTCGCTTGAGCGACTCAACGATGGCGTCGAAGCACTTCCAGTTCCGCGCCGCCTGTCCCCGGCCGCCATAGACGACCAGCTCGTCGGGCTTTTCCGCGACCTCGGGGTCGAGGTTGTTCATGAGCATGCGCATCGCGGCTTCGGCCTGCCAGGTTTTGCAGGTCTTGACGTTGCCGCGGGGGGCGCGGATGACGCGCCGCCCGGCCGTCGAGCCTGCGACGGCAGTGGGATGACCGACGGATGCTCTGGAACTCGTTGTCGTCATGTGACTTGCGGATCGAGGCCCGCGCGAGCTGAAATCGCGTGTTTTCGACAGCCGAGCCGGTCATCATAGGTCCAGACGGGAGGAACCGTGAATCCGTGCCGCCGCAACGGCTGCGGGCGGTATCATCCGGCACAATCACAAGTTGAGGCCGCAGAATCATCACTCGAAGGAGAAGCAGCAATGGCACAGACCGCGACCCAGACCCCCAGCAAGTCACCTTCACCCACGACGACCAGTCCCGCCAGCGGTGACTTCTGCTGGTTCGAAGTCAACACGCGCGATGTCGAAGGCGTCAAGGCCTTCTACAACAAGCTCTTCGGCTGGACCACCTCGCCCAGCCAGATGGGCGGCGGGGTCTATCACCACTGGCACGACAAGAACGGCGTGATGTTCGGCGGCATCATGAACATGAACGGCCCCGAATGGGAAGGCGTGCCCGCTCACTGGATGAGCTACGTCCGCGTCGATGACTGCGACAAGAAAGCCGCGGCGGTCACAAACCTCGGCGGAAAGATTTGCGTTCCCCCCACCGCGATCCCGACCGTCGGCAAGTTCTGCGTCATCAACGACCCCACCGGCGGAACGATCTCGCTGATCGCGCTCGAAACGCCCAAGCCGATCGCCGCGGTCATCGCCTGGAACGAGCTGATGACGCGCGATTCGAAGAAGGCGACGGAGTTCTACACCAAGCTGCTGGGCTGGACGACCGATGCGATGCCGATGGGCGGCGGCGTGCCGTACATGATCTGCAAGAGCAACGGCAAGAGCGTCGGCGGCATCTTCAACATGGACGACCCGAAGTTCGAAAACGTCCCGCCGTGTTGGATGAACTACATCGACACGCAGGCGGTTGACGCCGATGCGGCGAAGGTCGAAAAACTTGGCGGGAAGATCATCCAGCCGCCCACCGACATTCCGAACAACATCGGCCGCTTCTGCGTGATCGCCGATCCGGGCGGTGCGCACGTTGCGATGTATCAGAGCGCGTAACCGGGTTGACCCATCGAAGCGCTCGGATGATCCAAAGCCCACGGCGTGCACGCCGTGGGCTTTTCGTGCGCTCCGCGCTTAGGAAACCAGCGCGCCCTCGCGAATCACCCGCGCGATCGCTGTGATGTCCGGCGCGGGCGGGCGATCCTCCGTCAAGCGCGGGACGACTCTGCGAACGATCTGGTACACGGACTCGACCCCAGCGCCGCGGCGCCGCGGCCGCTGGTATTCCATGGCTTCGGTCATGACGAGCAGCTCGATCGCGATGACGTTCGTCGCGAGATCAACCGCGGCGCGAAGCTGGTGCGCGCCGGTCATTCCCATCGAGTTGTAGTCTTCGATGCCCGCTGACGTCGGAATGTTGTGCACGCTCGCGGGCGTCGCGAGCGTCTGCAATTCCGCACAGCACGCGGCGGCGGTGTACTGCGCGATCATTAGCCCGCTGTGCAATCCCGGCTGCGGCGAAAGATAAATGTTCACGGGATTTTCGCTGTCGGATGCTGCGAGAAGCCAATAGACGCGACGCTCGGCGATTCCCGCGATGTGGCAGATCGCGATCTTGAGCGTGTCGAACGCGATGGCGAGCGGCATGCCGTGGAAGTTGCCGCCGGAGAGTATCTCGATTCGCTGAGCGCCGCCATCTGACCTCTGACCTCTGACCTCTGACGTCTTCTCGTCTATAACCAGCGGATTGTCCGTCACCGCGCCAAGCTCGCGCTCGATGATTGTTCGGGCGTGCTCGATCGTGTCGAACGCAGCGCCGAGCACCTGCGGCGTGGCGCGAAGGCAATACGGGTCCTGCACGCGCGGATCGTTTTCTCCCTTGTGCGATGCAATGATCTGCGAGCCTTCGAGCAGCGCCGCGATGCGATACGCGACCTCCTGCTGGCCGATCTGGCAGCGGGCTTCGTGAATGCGCGCATCGAGGAATTCGTCCGTGCCGCGACAGGCGTCGATCGCCATCGCCGCGGACGCGATCGCCGCATCGCACAGCCGCGCGATGTCGGCCAAACCCAGCGCGCCGATCGCGGCCATCACGTGCGTGCCGTTGATGAGCGCCAGCCCTTCCTTCGCCTGCAGCGTGACTGGCTGAAGCGACCGCGCGCGCAGCGCTTCGCCGCCGCTGACGAGCCGGCCGTCGATGATCGCCTCGCCTTCGCCGATGAGAACGAGCGCGATGTGGGCCAGCGGCGCGAGGTCGCCGGAGGCGCCGACGCTGCCGCGTGAAGGCACGACCGGAGTGATGTCGTTCTTCAGCAGCGAAAGAATCTGTTCGATCAATTCCACGCGCACGCCGGACAACCCGCGCGCGAGGCTCGCCGCGAGCAGCAGCATCGTCGCGCGCACGACCTCGCGCGGCAACGGCTCGCCCACGCCCGCGGCGTGCGAGCGAATCAGGTTCCGCTGCACCTGTCGAAGTTCATCCGGCGCGATGCGCTTTCGCGAGAGCGACCCGAAGCCGGTGTTGATGCCATAGTGCGGCTCCTTGCCCGCGGCGAGGGCGTCGATCGGCGCGCGGGCCGCGATGACGACCCGGGCGGCTTCGGCTCCAAGGTGCACGCTTCGATTCTCGCGCGCAACGTCTTCGACCTCGTCGATCGTTAGCGGGCGGCCATCGAGCACCAGCGGCGGCATCGTCATTCGGGCATCACGATAGCGAAATCGCAAACCGGCGAACGCCAGGGAGTGCTGCTTGTCGAAATGGCCCGCATGCGTTACCAATGCGCCAATGGTTGAAGCGATACGGCGCAACGCGATCATTCTGGCGGGGATGGCGCTGGCGGCGCTCGCCTGCGTGCTGGCGGCGCCGGCGCTGATGTCCAGCCGCGGGTCGATCGTGCCCGCGGCGCTGCTGGCCGAGCGCCCGCTGCTCGCGCTGCTGTCCGTCACCGGCGCGCTCTTCGTGGCGGCGCTGATCGCCGCGGCGGTCGGGCGCATGACCAACGCCGCGGTCGGAACCTTCGTGCTCGGCAGCGGCCTGTTCGTGCTGGCCGGCAGGACGCACACCGTCTTCGAAGCAGCGCGACTGGAAGGCCTGGCGAAAGCGCCGATCGAACTCTTGCTCTGGACGGCAATCGGCGCCGGCGCGCTGCTCATGCTCTTTCACCTTTCAGGCTGGTTCAAGGACATCGAGCCCACAGCCGACGATCGACGCCCGCATTGGCTCTGGAGCGTCGAAGCGCTCAAGGCGGCCGCGGCCGGGGCGCTCGTGCTGCCCGCGGTGTGGCTGCTCGCGCTGACTGCGATGAAGGGCCAGGTGATCGCCGCCGTGATCCTCGGTTCGGTCGTGGCGGGTCTGGCCGGGCGATTGTTCTCGCCGCACGTGCAGCCGGTGTTGCTGTTTCTCTCGCCGCTGGTCTTCGGCGCCGCGGGTCACTGGTTCGGGCTGATGCAACTGGACGGCGGAGTCTCGCAGGCCGACGCCGCGGCGATGGGGTTGCTGTCGCACCTCAGCCTCCCGATGCCGCTGGACTATCTGGCGGGCACGTTCATCGGCGCGCCGATCGGATACGGCTGGGCGAAGTCGTTTCTCCAACACGAAGATGACGTGGACGAGCACTCCGCCGCGGTGCGGATTCGTCGAGCGACGTAGGTTGTGTCTTGTTGTTGTTTTTGAGGGGGGGGGGGGGGGGGGGGGGCGGGGGAGCCCGTGGGGCCGCGGCATGAAAACCAGGGCCACGCACGGTTGTAATAATCCGGGATACCCCGGCC
>CAZLDF010000198.1:0-2736 GCA_964558095.1 uncultured Isosphaeraceae bacterium
ATCCGCTTCACCGACACTTCGCAGATCGCCGATGTGCCGATGGAGTTGAGCGCCAGGTTGATGCGCGAAATCTCGCCGGAGGTTCTGGGCCAGATCGAGGAAGAGCTCGGCGTGACGATCGACGGCGTGAGCGTGCAGCTCGTCGGGCGACGGGGGGGTTCGCCTTCATCGTGAGATGTCGCTTGCGGCTTAGCCCGGCCACAACAACATGAAGCACAATCCGATGATCAAGCCGTATGCGACGGTGTCGAGCACGTCGTTGATGAACGCGCGCAGCGGCTGGGCGAACCAGATGCTGTGACCGAAGAAGCCCAGGCAGTGCGCTGCGATCCCCGCCGTGGCGGTGAATCGAAACACGCGCATGCCATCGGCCGCGCTTGCGAGCGCCATCGAAGCGAGGTACGCGACGACGACGCTGATGAGCAGATAGGTGAGAAACGTCAGCGCGAGGTTGCGGCCCATGTTCCACATGGCGGGCAGGACGCGCATCGTGCCCCAGGGCCCCGCTTCGAAGCGCTGCTTGACGTCCGGCTCCTTGAGTTGGCTCATGTCGCCGCAGTGCGGGAACATGTATTGCCCGGGCGGGACTCCGCCGCTGCGGATCAGGTTCAGCATCGCCTCTTCGTTGGGCAGCCCGCGCCAGTCCGACTTGTGGTGCGGCAGCACCATGTGCGCCAGAAAGCTCGCGAAGAACACCGCCACCGTCGATGCCGCGATCGGAAGCCACAGCGCCCATACGGTCAGGTCCAAAGACTCAGGCATGCCAATGCTCCTTGCGTGCGCCCCTCCACGGCGCGGGTTCGCCAGCGCCGAAGCCTCCTGAATCGGTCATCGGCCCTCTCTCCGCCCCAAAGATAACCGGCAGGCGGACGTGCCGCGGTTCAAGTCCGATATTCCGAACGCCGATGAACAGGGGCGAGCCTTTCCCCCACCTGCCTTCTTCTCTTCCGATGCGGAGCACCCGTCCCATGACGACCGCCCCCCCCGCGCCCCCGGCGCCGCCCGTCCAGTTCAATCGCCGGCAGTTCGAGCGATTCGCCCTTGCGCCGATGTACACCCGCGTCGAAGTGGGCGGCGAACGCAAACGCTCCAAGCCGCGCGTCGGGCACATCTATGACATCAGCGAAGCAGGTACGCGCATCGAACTCGACAAGGCCGTCGAGCCCGGCAAGACCGTTTGCCTGCGCCTCGACCTGCCCGGCGCGCACGAATCGATCGCGGTCAAGGGAGACGTCGTCTGGGTGAACGACGACGAGGACGATCCCGGCCCGCGTCGCATCGCACTGAAGTTCGGCGAGTTCGCATCGGTGGCCGATCACGATCGCCTGATGCGCTACCTGGGCAGCGGCCAGCTTCGCCGCGCCGCGTGATGGTGTCGCCGGTCGGGCTTCACTCCGGCGGGGCGAGCCCGCTCGCGAAACGCCCTTCTTCATATCGACGCTCATGGATGATTTGCGCGCTTCGTGGAACATCCGTGGAACATCTTGCATGAAACCGCGTTCTTGACCCGCCAGCGGGGGTACATATCGACGCTCATGGATCATTTGCGCATTTGAGGCCTTTTGCGCGCTGCACAGGCGGAGTCAGTGGGTTTTCGCACTGCATGGGTGAATCGTGATTCCGTGTTGTCTGACTTCTGACCTCTGACTTCTGACCTCGAACGTACATAACTGTTAAGATGGGTTGTGAATGTGTTGAGACCCCTTTTACTTTGCGCGTGCATTCTTGACGCAAATCGAATTTTCGCGCAAGCGTGACGTTTCTGTGCGCCGGTGGCACGCCGCTTGAATTGAAGACAGAGGATTCAACACGGAGGGCCACCGAGGACCACGGAGAGCGCGCGGTGTTGCATTGCCAAAGACCGAACGAAGAAAAAAGTCCAACGTCCAAACGTCCAAGTGGGAGGCACGAGGCATTGGGGGCCAGGCACTAGGCGTTAGACACCCCACGCCTCCACCGCCTTCAAGACCCAAGACTCACGACTTCCCCGATTGTCCCCGACAATGCGGCGAAGTCCAGCCCCCATCGCGCGGAAGCGTCACGCCTGTGCGCGCGATCGCTCCCTCTCCCCGCGGGTCGCAGAGTCGCCTCGCCACGGCGGACAGGCAGTGGAGACAGAGGGCCGGGGTGAGGGCTTCCCGGTACCCCGGCTCTCCGAGCCGCGGGCTTGGTACCACGGCTCTCCGAGCCGCCGCGGATGTCTTGCGAGGATGCCGCGTCCCGGGTGGCTGGGATGAGAGAGGCGAGGGCATTGCGTGACGCAAGCGACGCACCCGATGCGGACAGCGGGCCGGGGTGAGAGCGCCTGGCAACGGCTTCGCTGCCTCAGAGTGAAGTCGGCTGAAACCCATTTGGGGCGGATCGATGTGGTGCAAGGAGCTCGCCGCCCCTTGCGATCCCCGCCTAAGCACCAGAATGTAGTCCGCAACCCCATTCGGCGGGCCATCCACTCAAACCCTACGCTGGGGCGACGATGCGCGGTGGGTGGTCGCTCGCGGGCGATTCGGTTGGTCCGGCCCTTGTAACGGAGACATCGAGTCGTCACAATGGCTGCATGGTCTTGCGGCTCCTAATTGTGAAGGGCGGAACGATGAAGAAGTGGAGTGTCGCTCGATTCTCGGCCGCGATTTCAGGAATCTGCTCGCGAGTCGCCGTGGCGATCATGTGTGCCGCCACCTGCAGCCAAGCATGGGCAAATGAGACACCCTACGAAGTGGCATGGACGCGCCAGCTCGG
>CAZLDF010000199.1:0-9298 GCA_964558095.1 uncultured Isosphaeraceae bacterium
CACCAAATCACCAAATCAACCCGGACCTTCGCCCCCCCAAAAGACTCAGGTCCGGCGTGAGGGCAGGAACATCGACTCACGCACTCACCCACTCATTCAACTCAACCGGAACGAGCGACCAGAACTGGCGGATGCGCTCCACGGACGCCGGCATGCGATCCAGTCGCAGCGCGCCGCGATAGACCAGGCACAGCTCGCCGCCGCTGATGATCCAGCGCGCTGAGGGTTTGTCCAGCAGGAACTCCTGCATCGCGGGATTGACCAGCGTGATGGCGAAGTCTTCATCATCGCACGCCAGCTTGAACGTGCGATTGAACGCGGCGCTTTCGAGCGTCAGCCCGCGACCGTAGCCGAACCGAAGCGCCAGCAGATTCCAGAACGTCCGCGGCGTGATGCGAAGCTCCGGCCAGTTCGGCGCCTCGCACGCATAGACCGTCTGCACGATGGGAATGCTCGCCTGGCCGGTATGGATGTGATATGTGTGCTGGAAGACGAGCAGGCGTCGGTCGTCGAGCAGGCCATGCATGACGTGTTTGAGCGACCCGTGGCGCTTGATGACGCCGAGGTCGGCGAAGTGATGCAGCAACTGCTTGTCCGGCTTTTCGATCAGGGTCAGCCCAAGCGCCGCCGCCGCAGCCGCCTTCGGACGATCGGCCTCGCCGGCGGCGCTGCGCAGCGAGCGGCGCAGCACGCGGAGGACCAGCACGCACAGCAGGCCGCCCGCCATCACGGCGATCAGGATCACCGCAATCTGCGGCTTGTTCGTCAGCGCCCCCACTCCGATCGCCGCCAACACCAGCGCCGTCAGCACGATCGCCACCAGAATCGTCCCTCGCGTCTCCATGTTGGTGCAACTGTAGGAGAGCGCGGAACGCAAGGCACGACCGGGTGGTCGTCAATAGAAAGCCCGCGGTCAAGCCGCGGGCCTGTCGTTTGACTTCAACTGGTTTGCGATCGTCTCAGCGCGTTCGCATCACTCACTGGGGCTCGCTGTCGCCGGACTCGTCGCTCGACCACTCGCTGGTGGTGTCGCTGGTCCAACCGTTCGCGTCAGCGCTGTTCCAGTCGGTCGTACCGCTCCATTCGCTTGTGGAAATCGAGGACGACGCGGGGTCTTCGCCGGCGATGGTCAGGATCGACGCGGCCTCTTCAGTGAAGAAGTCGCCGGGCGGGAAGGGTTCGCGGATGGGGCGCACCGGGCTGCCGAGCGCGGTGGCGGTGTTGTGCGCCATGTAGGGCTTTTCGTGCCAGGTGTGCACGACGCGCGCGAGCTTGGAGTCGAGCGTGAAGTGCTCCGGCAATTCCGGTCCCTCGTGCCAGAAGTCGTTTTCAAACCAGAAGTACGTGTGCGTGCTGGGTTCGAAATAGACCTGCTCGCGCGGGTGATAGACGAACTGGTAGCGCCACCAGGGAGTGTTGGGATCGCTGTGTCGCGGCATGCCGTTGGCCTGCCACTGCACGGTGTGCTGCGACGAACCGCTGCCGCAGCCGAGGGCGAGCGTCAAAGCGGCGCTCGCGCCGCCCAGGACGAGAATGTGCTTGATCGACAACATGATGGAAAGCTCCTGCAAACGATTGAGTTCGGCGCGAACCGCGATCGCGGGCGCGGCGAGGCGGGTTTCTTTAATGCTTATCAGCCGAATCGGCGGGCCGCTGTCGCCGCCGCGGGCAGTTCGCGCCGCCCGCGCAAGCCCAGGCCGCACATTTCGCCCAGGCCGCACAGATCGACCCCGCATTGCATGGAACGCATGCACGGTCGCCGATGCGACCGAGTTCGTCCCGGCGTTGCGCGCCTGCGAATCACGCGCCTTCGTCGGAAAGAACTGGTTTATCAGACGCGGTCGATTCCTCGGCCGCCTCTGCGATTGAGGCCGAAGAATCGATCGCAGGCGAGACGCCTGTGCCACTGAACGGTTCGATCAACGACGAGAGGCGTGTGCCGCTGCAAGGTTCGCCGGTCGCAAGATTGCCTGGCATCGCGCCCTCGATGGGAAGCGATTGCGGCAGGCTGAACGACATCGCCCCGGCCAGCGCCAGAACGCCGTAGGTCGCCGCCGTGATCGCAATCTTGCGCCGCATGAGCACGCCCCCTTCGGCCGGTCGATCGGCCCAGTGCAGCAAGCGTCCGATGCGGATCGCCGCGCGACCAGCAACTGGACGATGGAATTCGATCATTGCGCCGGCTGTGTCGATTGTGTCAATTGCGCAGTCGCGCGGGGTGGCTGGGGCGCGGCGAGCCCCAGCGGGTGCCGTGGGCTGAGCGAGGCGCCGCGGCGACGAGCGAAGGCCACGAGGCGTGTGCAAGCGCGAACGCACGCGCTTGACGGCACCGCGTGGCCTTCCCGCCAAGGCGGATCTTCGACCTCGATGACTCGTCAGACCACGGCACCCAAACAGATTCAAAGAAGCGGGCTGACGCAAATCCGTCGCCCGCAAGCGAGCGCTCCTCTCAGGGGCACTGACCGAACGCAGCCACCGCGGCGAGGATGTCGTCAATGGTGACTTCGCCGTCGCCTCCGTTGGGTTCGATGTCCTCGGGACAGTCGTTGCAGGTCGATCCGAAGGCCGCGATGAAGGCGGAGATGTCCGCGACGCCGATCGAGCCGTCACCGCCCGGAGGCGCGACGTCGGCGGCGCACAGTTCCGTCCCCCCCCCTCCGCCGGCGCCGCCGGCCGCGGGGAAGTCGTAGGCGCCAATGTCGAGCGCGTCGCCGGCGAGTCGAGCGTCGCCGTTCATGTCCACCGGCAGCGGCTCGAAGTACAGGCCGTCGCCGTCGAGGTCCATCACGTCCATCGGAAGGAAGCCGGATTCCGCGACGTCGATCGCCGGCGAATTGGTTTGCAGGCTGAAGTCGCCGGAGGCGGGATTCTCAAGGTGCGGGTTGCTGCTCGACACCGCGCTGCCCGCGAAGCCGCCCTTGACGATGCTCGATTGCACCGTCGGGACGGAACCGGTGTAGCCGATTTCGGCGTTGGCGGGTTCGAGGCCGGCGACGTTGTTCCAGAGGATGCTGTTGGCCAGGCGAGTGTCGGCGGATGCGTAGAAGGTGTACGCGGCGCCGCCGGCGCGCTCGGCGACGTTGCCGTACATCGTGCAATTGGAAAGCTGCGCGTCGCTGTTATAGGTGTAAAGCCCCGCGCCGTGCCAGGCGGCGTTCTCGACGAAGACGCAGTTGGTGACGGCGGCGGCGGCGCCGTTGGTCAGGTTCATCCCGCCGCCGCTGTAGGTCACCGAATTGCCCTCGAAGTGGCAATTCATCACGATGGGATCGGCGCCGTTGATGTTCATCATGCCGCCGCCGTTGTTGCCTTCGTTGTTTTCGAATCGGCACTCGGCGACGAGCGGGCTGGAGTTGTCGTTGTACATGCCCGCCCCGCCGTTGAGCCAGCCGCTGCAGCCCAGCAGCTTGTTGCCCGAGAACGTGCAGCCGCGCACGGTGGGGCTGGCGCTTTCGTTGTACATGCCGCCGCCGCTGCCTTCGATGTCGAATTCGTAAGCGCGAATGGTGTTGGCGAGAAAGACGCAGTGTCGCACGGTGGGGCTGGAGTTCTTGTTGAACATGCCGCCGCCCTTGCGGCGATCGGCTTCCTGCGTGCCGCTGCCGCCCGTGATCGTGAAGCCCTCGACGACCGTGTCGGAACCTTCGCCATCGACGCAGCGGATGACGCTCTTCTGCGTCAGCCCCGCGGCGCTGATCGTCGTCAACGCGGCGCCGGCGCTGCTGCGCAGCGTGACGGCCTTGCCATTGAAGATGATCGATTCGACGTAGGTTCCGGGCGCGACGACGATCACGTCGCCGTCGCCCGATGCGTTGATGGCGGCTTGAATGGAACTGTATTGACTGGGAACGTTCCGCGTGACTGCAAAGGTCGTGGTCGCCGGCAACAGCAGCAGCGCGGATACAGCGAGAATCGTTCGAAGCATGGCATCCTTTCCCGCCTCCCCATCTCTGCACCTTCCCCGCGGCCATGACAAACTTGGTCAACGGCACGCACCCCCGGGGATGTTGCACTTCGATTCGATGTGAAGTTTCAAAAAGATGCACAAGCTGCGCGGTTTAATTTCGCGAATCTACGCAAGCTGATGTGAAGATGTGTCGCCTGCGCGGGCCGTTCCGGGAATCAACCGGCGCAGCGAACGCGGTTGAGAGCCCAAAACTAGGGGTTTTCATGCGACGCATCGACGGCGGCCGATCCGATGCCGCTCGCCGCCGCGGACTCGGCGATTGACATCGACCATCCGCCATTTCATGAACTCGCCTCGTCGGAGCGGCGAATCAGCTCACGGGCGAACCGGGCGGCGCCGGCCGGTCGAGCGTCAGCACGATCACGTCGCGCTCGTCTTCGCCCTCGCCTTTCTTGTCGCTGGCGGCGAGGATCATGCCCTGGCTGATCTCGCCTCGGATTTTTCGGGGTTCGAGGTTCGCCACGATGATGACCTGCTTGCCGACGAGCGACGCCGGTTCGTACCACTGCCGAATGCCCGCACAGACCTGCCGACCCTCGGGCGTGCCGTCATCAAGCTGCACCTTCAACAGGCGATCGGCGTTGGGATGCACTTCCGCGGACTTCACGGTCGCCACGCGAAGATCGAGCTTGATGAAGTCGTCATACGGAATCTGCGCCTTCTCGGACATCGGATAAGCCTCCTGAGGCGGTCATTGTAAGAAATGCCGCAAAGTCGCGCCGCGACATGAACGACGGCGCCTCGCGTGTCGATTGACTGCCCGCTCGTCGCGCGCCCGCGACCGGGCGGACAGGGGAGGAGTCATGCAGCCACCGAATTCGCCGTTTCAGACGACGCAGTCGCCGCCGCCGGGCGATTGCCTGCCGCAGCAATTTCACTCCCTCCGGGCGAATCTGCCCAAGCGTCCGTGGGGCGTCATTGCAATGACGCTCGCCGCGGTGGGTGCGCTCGTCCCGATCTTTTTGGTGGGAGGGAGCCTGCTGAATTCGCAGCCGGCGCCGGCGCTTCCGCCTCGCGCAGCCGAGAGCGTCGCGAAGAAGAACAGTACGTCGGCGGAGGCGTTTTCTGCCAAGGCGAGTTCCACGGCGGGGTCGTTCGACTCGCCGAAGTCACATCCCGCCCATCACGCCGTTCACCGCGCAATCACGCGTCTGGTCCTCGGACAGCACAAGTACAATCTCGCCGAGATCGCCGACTGCTTCGACTGCCCTCGCCTGTTCCAGGAGATCGAGCGCCAGGGGATGCTGCCTCGCATGTCCGCGCGCGACCGGGGGATGTTCATTCGCGAACTCGAGAAGATCATCCCGCAGGCCACAGCGGACCGCGACGAAAACTCGCTCTGGAAGTCGTTCGAAATCCTGCGCCTGCAGCCGGCGGAACACCCCGACGAGCTGATTGCCTACGTTCGCTCGCGCGACGGAGACGGCTTCGACGCACGCACGCGCCTCTGGCTGCGACGCTCCGGCGACGAGTGGAAGTTCTTCGACTCCGAGGACCTGGACACCTGTTTGCGCCTCTCCAACCTCTACGCTCTGCTCGCAGGCTCCGGCCTGTCTCGCTCGCCCGCGCCGTGGGTCTCGCGCGTCGAAGAACTGATGTCGAGCATCGGGGCGATTCTCGATCAGCCCGAAGACGTGCTGGCGCGCCTGCAGGCGCTCGCGTCGAACAAGTTTCCTCCGGCGTTCGAGGCCATACGCCTGATGGGCGTCGCGTCGTGCCACATCATGCTCGACGACTTTGTCAGCGCCGGGCATGCGCTGACTGCGTCGCAGGCGCTCAATCCCGACGCTCCCATCCTCGATTACATGCGCGCCAAGATCGACAACCGCCTCGGCCGCCACGAGCCGGCGCTGCGGTCGGCGCAGCGATACATCGACCTGCTCGGATCCGATGCCGACGTGCAGATCGAAGTCGGGCTGGCGCTGCTGGGTCTGGAGCGTGCCGACGACGCCGCCGACGCCTTCCGCCGCGGACTCAACGAGCGCCCCGGCGATCTTGATTGCCTGCTCGGCCTGGCGCGCTCGCTGCCCGACGACCGGACCGCGGAAATCGGCGAGCGATTGGCCGCTTGCGCCGAACCGGCCGCGTCGTTCGAATCGCTCGCGCCGCTGCTGCTGGACGAAGGGCTGGCGGCCGCGCTGGAATCGCTGTGCGACACATATGAGCAGATCGCGCCGCGCGACTTCGCCGTCGCTTACTATCGCGCGCAGGCGCTTATCGATCGCGAGGAATACGACGCGGCGATCGAGCTGCTGACCCGATGCCTGCCGAACGTGTCTGACGATCGCAGCGCCGACTTCATCGGCGCGCTGCAATCGGCGCTGCTGGCGAGCGGGCGGCCGCTGGACGCCTACCGCGCCGACGAGGACGCGGCCCGGTCGTTTCTGGCGATCGCGAACGCCGTGAGCTGGGAGGAGGACGCGGACGCTCTGCAGGCGGTCATCGCCGAGCACGAGCGCGCCGTTGCCGACGATCGCTGGCTGCCCTACTACCGGGGCGAATTGGCGATGCTCCATGAGGACTTTCCCGCCGCGGTGCTCGCCTACAAATCCGGTCGAGCGCTCGCGCGCGACGCAGAGGAGCGCAGCGCTTATGAACACCAACTGCTCTACGCGATGTGTCGCGACGGCCGGATCGGCGACGTGTGGAAGGAAGTCGCATTCACCAAAGAGACCGCGCGTCAGGTGGGATGGCTCTGCATCGATGAAGAAAACGCTGCAGACCTCTCGACGCTGAGCGACGACTTCAAGTCGCGCCATCCGGCGGACGTCGTCGTCTCGTTTTGGAACGCGCACCTGGCGTTCTGGGAACTGGACTACGACCGGGCCGTGGAGATTCTGCAGGCCCGCCGCGCCGATCTGGCGTCCGACAATGAGCTGATGCCGGCGACGCAGCACGTGCTCGTGCGATCGTTGATCCGCCTTCGGCGATTCGACGACGCGCTGGCGGCGGCGCAAGACGCATCGAACCGCGGGAGCGACCCGTACTTCGAAGTCATCGTCAACGCCGTCGCCGGTCAGGTCGAGCCCACCCAGCGCGCATTCGAAAAGTGCATCGAGCTGGGCTATGCGCCCGACTTCTTCTATGAAGACCCGGATGCGGGCCCGGCGCTGCGGAGCGAGGAGTTTCGCGAACTAACCGATCGTCACCCGCGCCGATTCCAGACGACGAGCGCGCAGCAGTCCGACCCGCCGATGTAGTCGCCGCCGAGGACCTCGCTCGCCGCCACGGTCATTGCACGCCCACCGCGCCCGCGCAGCGATCGCACAGCATGCCGCCGTCGCTGCGCTTGGCGCAGGTTCGGTCGCGACGCCAGCAGCGATCGCACTTGGGGTCATTGCGCAGATCATTCACGTTCAACTCGCCCGCGCCTTCCACGAAGCGCACGCGCGACACGCCGAGCATGTCCGCGAAGTCGGCGGCGAACTTCTTGAGGATGCCTTCGGGATCGGGAAGCATCACCTCCGCATCAAGCGGATTCTCGATGCCACTCTTCTTGGCTTCTTCCAGCGCCTCGAACGCGCGATCGCGCGCCTCGAGCGCCTTCGGCCAGTCCGCGTCGATCGCCACAACCGGCGGATCGAAATACGTCTGCATGTGGATGCTGCGATCCGGATCGGCCTTCCACAGCGCCCGATACGCTTCATCCGCGGTGTGCGGCATGATCGGCGCCAGCAGCCGCGTCAGGACCTCCATCGCTCGCCACATGACGTGCTGCGTCGCCCGTCTTCGCTGCGAGCCCTTTGCATCGCAATACAAACGGTCTTTCGTCGCGGCGCAGTAGAACGCAGAGAGCGTGTCGTTGCAGAAGTCGTACAGCATCTGGTGCGCGCGCCGGAATTCGTACCGCTCATACGACTCTCGCACGCTTGCTTGCAGTTTCGCGATCTGATCCAGCGCATATGCGTCGATCGACGTCGGTTGCACAGCCGGTATCGCTGATCGAGGCATGGAGCCTCGATCAGCGATCACAGGCGAGACGCCTGTGCCACTGTTAGCCGGCGAGGCGCCTGTGCCACTGTCGCCAAGGGGGGGGACGTCATCCAGATTGCTCAGCAGGAATCGCAGCGTGTTGCGCACCTTGCGGTAGCTTTCGCCCGCGACGTCGAAGAAGCTCACATCCGCCTTGACGTCGTTCTCAAACGCCAGCGAGCTGACCCACCACCGGCAGACATCGGCGCCGTAGTTCTTCATCACGTCGGCGACCTCGATCGTGTTGCCGACGCTCTTGGACATCTTCATGCCCTTGGCGTCGAGCGTGAAGCCGTGGGTGACCACCGCCTCGTAGGGCGCGCGGCCGCGGGTGCCGCAGCTTTCGAGCAGCGACGACTGGAACCAGCCGCGATGCTGGTCGGAGCCTTCGAGATAGACGTCCGCCCGCGTCCCTTCGCCGTAGCGCGCCTCGATCACGTAAGCGTGGGTGCAGCCGGAATCGAACCAGACGTCGAGAATATCCTCCACCGGCTCATATTCGTCGAGCGAATAGCCGGCGCCGAGCAGCTCCTGATGATCGGCACCGAACCAGGCGTCGGCGCCATGCTCGTGGAAGGCGTGCAGAATGCGGGCGTTGACCGCCGGATCCTTCAGATATTCGCCGCTCTTGCGGTGGACGTAGAGCGCGATCGGCACCCCCCATGCGCGCTGGCGGCTGATCACCCAGTCCGGCCGGCCTTCGACCATCGAGCGGATGCGGTTCTTCGACCGGGCGGGCACCCAGCGCGTCTCGTCGATCGCGGCCAGGGCGGTGGCCCTTAACCCCGTCTCGCCTGCGTCCATGGGGATGAACCATTGCGGGGTGCAGCGGAAGATGACCTTGGCCTTGGACCGCCAGCTGTGCGGGTAGGAATGGCGGAAGTCCTGGCTGGCCGCGAGCAGCGCGCCGGCTTCCCGGAGGTCGGAGCAGATCGGCCCGTCGGGCGCATTGAACTTCGCGTTGATCACCGAGCTCTGGCCGCCGAGCCAGGTCCAGTCCTCGCGATAGCGCCCGTCGTCGCCGACCGCGAAGACCGGCTCGATCCCCGCCGCCTTGCAGACGAGGAAATCCTCCTCGCCATGGTCCGGCGCCATGTGGACCAGCCCGGTGCCCGCCTCGGTGGTGACGTGCGCTCCGGGCAGGAACGGGCGGGGCTTGGCGAAAAAGCCGCCGAGATGATGCATTGGGTGGCGAGCGATCGCATCCTTTAAAAGAATATCGCCCTTGTATTGCCCTAGAGAGCGGCCACCGGGGGCGGTAGGATCATAGCTCCAACGCTGCATCGACTGCGGTTGGCAGTCCCTCGCGATCACATATCTGCGGTCATTCCATTCAACGACCTCGTACGTCACATCCTC
>CAZLDF010000200.1:0-5242 GCA_964558095.1 uncultured Isosphaeraceae bacterium
GGTTGGCTGTCAGAAACTGGTGCTTCAGTTGCTCCTTGGTCACGGGGACGATCTGCTTGAGTTGATCGGGCCGGGCGTCTTTGCCCGGCAGGGCGAGCGCGGAGGCGGCGCTACACAGGAGCACCAGTGACGCGGCTGTTGCAAACTTGGGTTTGAGCATCGATGTCTTCCTCGTATCTTGCTGGTCGTGTTGGGGGGGGATCAGGGGGTCGAAGTGAAGATGGCGCGGCTGCGGGCATGGCGCGCCGGCCCTGGAACGCCTATTGTGGGGATTTCGAGCCGCGAGTCTAGAATGGCCTCCAGATCATCGCGCGAAGAATTGGAAAGCAAGCAAAGACGGGCGAACTCGGCAAGAACCGATCGCGCCTCGTTCTCCGGTCCCTTGACTCCGCGGTGCCTCAAGAGCGTCCTTCGCCGTTCCTCGAATCCCTTGCCTTGACCTACGCGGACTCATGGCTGCCAGATTCCCCAAATCGCAAAAAACCGCCCACGAACCCTCGATCGAGAACCGCAAGGCTCGACACGAGTACGTCATCGAGGACACCCTCGAATGCGGGATCTCGTTGACCGGCACGGAGATCAAGAGTGTTCGGGCGGGCCAGGCAAGCCTAGCGGAGGGCTATGCCCGCGCGACCGAGCAGCCGCCGCTGCTGGAGCTTGTGGGCGTCCATATCGCCGAATACCCCCCTGCCGGCGAGGCCAACCAGCACGCCCCCACCCGCACGCGCAAACTCCTGGCCCACAAGCGCGAGATTCGCAAGCTCGCCACCCGCACCCGCGAACGCGGCGCCACGCTTGTTCCGCTCAAGATCTACTTCGTCCGCGGCCGGGCCAAACTCTTGATCGGCCTGGCGTACGGCAAGCGCAAGGCCGACAAGCGCCAGACGCTCGATCATCGCGAAGCCCGGCGTGAGATCGACCGGGCGATGCGGCGATGACTTGCTTCCCGGCCGTACTCGTGTCTATGGACGTGAACGAAGACAACCCACGATCGCTCATGCGGCTCGCGCTAGTTGACGAGGCGCATCACGTCGTTCCATGTCACCACCAGAAACATCGTGCCGATCAGGCACAGGCCGACGATCGTTGCGGCGTTCTGGAACGCGACGCTCGGCGGGCGGCCCTTGAACTTCTCGTAGATCAGGAACAGAAACAACCCGCCATCGACGATCGGCAGCGGCAGAAAATTGATCACCGCCAGGTTCACGCTGATGACCGCTAGCAGGAAGATGAGATAGATGATGCCCTTGTCGGCGATCTGGGCACCGAAGTGCACGATCCCGACCGGGCCGCGAAGCTGCTCGACGCCGACGCTGCCCCGAATCAATCGATCGATGGTGAGGTAGGTCATCATCACGAGCTTGCGCGTTTCTTCGACGCCCATCGTCACGGCTCGCAGCGGATTGCCGTCCGCCGAGCGCACCACCTTGATCTCGTCGAACATGGCGGCGTAAATCTCCGCCGCCCATGCGAGCTTGTGCAGGTCCGCGACGTCCTCTGCGGAGAGACTCAGCGGCAGCGCCTCGGTTTCGCCGCCGACCGTCGGATAGCGCAGCGCAACCGTAACCGTCGCGCCCGAAGCGGTCTCCGCGGCGTTTTTCGTGTGTAGTCGCAGCGCGGCGCGAAATGAAGGCCAGTCACTCACGGGCGTGCCGTTGACAGCCACCAACGTCGAGCCGCCAAGGCCCGCCAGCCTGAGCTGCTCGACCGGCATCGTTCGCAAGCTGTCGCGGTCCGCGTCCTTCAGCGACCGCCTTACCCGCGGCATCGGCTCGGCGATTCGCGGCGAGCGCGTCGCCCAGCCCAGGTGAACCCCGATCAGTCCCTTGCGATCGACCGGCACCGACACCTCGATCTCTTCCTCTCCACGCTGCACCAACAGGTCGATCGATTCGCCGGCGTGCCTCTTGACCTCCGCCTGAAGCTCGCTGAGCTTTGGCGCGTTCAGCGATCCGCCTCGAAGAATCACGTCGCCTTCGCGCAAGAGGTCCTTCACGGCGGCGTTCTCAATCGTGCCGACTTTCGTCAGCGGCACGAAGCCGAGCAGGCCCATCTCGTAGTTGCTCGTGTCGGCGCCCTGATTCTCTGGATACAGCAGAAGCGAATACTCCGGCTCGACGTCGATGGTCGCTTCGACGAGGCGCTCGCTCGTTGTCTGGTCGTTCTCGTCAAGGCGCCCCCACTTGGTGCGCACGGGCTGGCCGTCGGAGTTTTCGACGACGTCGGCGAACTGTTGGTAGCGCTGGATGGGCAGGCCCTCGGCGCTGACGAGCGTCATGCCCGGTTCGACGCCCTGCTGCGCCAGGCCCATCGCCGCGAGAATCTTCTCCAGCTCGCCGCGGCTGTCATTCACCAGCTTGTTCGAAGCTCCCGGCGCGATGCCGATGCCGAGCAGGCCCGTGCGCGAGTCGTGCGCCGGCATGACGGTGAAGTGCAGGGGTTCCGCCTCGCCGTCTCGAGCGACGGTTATGCGCAGCGCCTGGCCCGGCCGTGACATCGCGGTGGCGATCTGCACGTCGGCGAAGGTGGCGACTTTAACGTCGTCGATGTGCGTAATGACGTCGCCGCTCTGCAACCCCGCGACGGCGGCGGGCATGTCCGGCGAGACGTCGCCGATCACCGGCGCTTCGAACTTCACCCCGACGAGAAACACGAAGATGAACAAGCCCGCCGCCAGCAGCAGGTTCATGATCACGCCCGCAGACACGACGATCATGCGCTTGCCGATCGGCCGCATGTTGTAGCTTCGCGGATGCGACGATCGCGCTGAAGGATCGGCGTCATCCTGGCCAAGCATCTTCACGAAGCCCCCGATCGGCAGCCAGCGCAGCGAATACTCCGTTTCGCCCAGCCCAAGCTGATCCGCAGCCATGTAGATCTGTTCGCGCGTGAAGCTCGCTTGCTCCTTGAACTCAACTGACCCGCCGCGCTGATCCACGAGCGACTGCTCGGCGCGTCGAACGTATTCCCGTTCGGTCGATCCCAATCGCAGTCCGATGCCCTTGCGCCAACTCAGCACCGGCTGTCCCATGCCGATGGCGAACGCCTCGGTGCGGATGCCCGCCCATTTGGCGGCGAGAAAGTGGCCCAGCTCGTGGACGAAGATGAGCAGGCCGAAGCCGAGGATGATGAGAGCGAGGTTGATCAATGTCGCCATGTTCGTGGCACTTTCAGGTTGGCAGGTTTCCAGGCCGCTGCGCGCAACATTCCCGCCGGCCTCCGTTTCACGTCCGCCCCACCGCCGGGCTTCGCGGGGCGCTCGACACGGCGTCGGCTGCGATTCGCTGCTGCACGTGCCGGCGCGATTCGCGATCCGCCGCCAGCACGTCGTTCATCGTACGCACCGGCCGAACGTCAAGGCTCGCCAGCGCGTCGCGCACCAGTCGTGTGATGGCGCCGAATGCGATTCGTCCGGCGATGAACGCCTCGACGGCGGCCTCGTTGGCGGCGTTCAGAATCGCGCCGGCCGTCCCGCCGCGGTCGATCACTTCGTACGCCAGTTTGATCGCGCCAAATCGCTCGTGATCGACGGGCTGGAAGTCCATCCGGCGAAGCTCGTCCCACTGCATGCGATGGCTGCACCCATCGACCCGCCGCGGCCAGGTCAGCGCATATTGAATCGGCGTGCGCATGTCCGGCGGGCCAAGCTGCGCGATCACCGAGCCGTCGATGAACTCGACGAAACTGTGCACGATCGACTGCGGATGCACGATCGTTTCGATGCGATCGCCCCGCAAGCCGAACAGCCAATGCGCTTCGATCACCTCCAGCGCCTTGTTCATCATCGACGCCGAGTCGATCGTGATCTTCGGTCCCATGTTCCACGTCGGGTGCGCTAGCGCCTCTTCGACCGTCGCGCGCTCGATCCGCTCCGCGGTCCACGAACGGAACGGCCCGCCCGAGGCGGTGATGACCAACCGCGCGATTTCATCGACGCCTCGCCCGGCACACAGGCACTGGAACACCGCGGAGTGCTCGGAGTCGATCGGCAGCAGCTTTACGCCGCGCTTCTTCACCAGTGGCATGACGATTTCGCCCGCCGCGACGAGCGTTTCCTTATTCGCCAGCGCGATGTCGCAGCCTCGCTCGATCGCTGCGATCGTCGCGGGCATACCCGCCGAGCCGACCATCGCGCCGACGACCAGATCGCCTGGTTGCGCGATGGCATCGATAAGCTGCGCCGGCGAGTCCGGCCCGGTGAACACTTGTTCGACGCCTCGCAACTGCGCCGAGGCCGACTCGTCCGCGATGGCGACGTGCCGCACGTTCCATGCACGCGCCTGCTCCAGCAGTCGCGCCGCATTGGCGCCCGCGGCGAGGCCGACGACCTCAAACTCGCACGACTCGGTCTCGTGCAGGTGCCGCACGACTTCCAGCGTGTTCACCCCGATCGAACCGGTTGAGCCCAGCAGGATCAGGCGGCGGGTTGAACATTCGCTGGCCATGCGGATGAGCAGGAATCAAGCGGCGAGAACAGAATCGGAGGGCGGGCGGGTCGGGGAATCTGGTGATCTCGTGATTTGGTGATTGGGCGATTGGGGTCCTTGATGGACGGCACCTTTCTCGATCGCCAAATCACCCAATCACTCAATCGCCAAGTCACGAGCTGCACTCACGTCTCGGCGAGTTCGCGATCCGTTTGCTCGCGAGTCATCGATGATACGCGACTGTGGCTTCGATACAGCGCTCGGCGCTTCTTCGCCGCCGCAGATTGCGATTGCTTGTCCGCTCCCAAAGCCGTCTTCGCTGCGGAAGGCTGAGGTGCGGCAGAAGGCGAGCCTTCTGTTGATTTGACCTGCGGCGGGGCGGGTTGCGGCCGCCCCGCGGGCGCCGGCGCAGAAGTGCGAGGCGGTCGCGAAGCTGCGACGTGCAGGTCGCCCGCTTCCTCGCCGCGGCCGCCGCGACGGCGACGCGAGCGCCGCCGTTTGCGCCGAGGCTGGTCTGCCGGTGAGTGTGCGTCGTCCGGCGCGCGGTCTTGGGCGGGCGTCACGGCGACGCTGCCGTCACTGGACGCCGCTGCGTTTTCCACGGGTCGTGGCGCTGTGCCTGGAGTTCCGCTTGGCGCGCCGCCGATGGCGCCGCCTCCGCCTCGCCGCCGCCGACGACGACGGCCCTTCGGCGGAGCGCTCGGCGCTCCCGCCATGCCTGAAGCCGCCTGGGGCTTCTCCGGCGATTGCGACGCGGCGCGCGACTGGCTGCTGGTCGCCGGCGCGGAGGCGAGCGGCGGCGGCGCGAACCAGTC
>CAZLDF010000201.1:0-3273 GCA_964558095.1 uncultured Isosphaeraceae bacterium
TCGACAGCGATTGCGTGCCCCGGCCGGACTGGCTCGAACGGCTGATGGCGGGGTTCGCGAGTCCCAACGTCGCTGCGGTGACGGGGCTGGTCGAAGACCCGCCGCCGACGAATGTCTATGAACTGGCCTTCAAAGGCACGCACCGGCTGCACCACAAGGGTGGGGACAAAGGGGGGGGGCCGGCGCATCGTCTTGTCGCCGGCAACCTGTGCGTGCGGCGCGAGTTGCTGCTGCAATACATGTTCGATCACGATCGACCCGCGGAGGAAGGCAGAGGCGAAGACGCAAGCGAAGCCGCGGATGCTTCAGCGTGGAGCTGTGACGAGGAAGGCCTGTTCCTGAAGCTGCGTGCCGCGGGGTTCCAGCAGCGCATCGTGCCCGACGCCATCGTGCTGCACGAACACTTCTACACCCGCCGCGAGTTCTTTCAGCAAGCGATGCGCGGCGGTCGCGGGGCGGCGAGACTCGTGTACAAGTATCGCCTTCAGCATCGACTGGACATGCTGCCGTTCATGCTCGCCTATGCGATACTGGCGCTCGCGCTCATCCCCGCGATCATCTGGTCGGCGTGGTTGCTGCTCGTCCCGGCGGTCTTGCTCGCCAGCGCGCTCGCTGCGATCACCTACAACGACCTCGCCCGCAAGGGCAAATCACTCAGCGAGACAATTCGCTCGCTGCCCGTGCTCGTGGCGTATTACCACGTGCGGCTGTTCGGCTATGTGAGCGAAGCGCTGCGCCTGTGGACGGGGCGCACGAAGCTGCATCGCTTCGATCTGCGCGCGATCAGGCAGACGGCGCCTCGTTATGCTGACACTCCGGAGGCAGGTGCGCGTAGGAGGCTTTTGGGTCGCGAGGACGTGGCTTCGTAGAACGAACCCATCGACCTCGCCCGCAGGGCGCACGAACGTTGCCAGGGGCGGCGCTTCGCAAGCCCCTGGAGCGAGGGAACTCTCCTGTGATTCTTCGCCCGGAGGGCGAGCGAACGCTTCGTGCGCCCTTCGGGCGCGGAAGAAAACAGGGCAATGCGTTCTAGCGGCTTGCTCGCTCGCGCTCGCCGCGCCGCTGGCAACGAGCGTCGGCCCTCCGGGTCGGAGTTGAATGGATGGTTAACGAGGGGCCACACTCACCGTTCCCTATCGCTTCTTCGGCCGTCGAGGCCGAAGAAGCGATCACAGGCGAGACGCCTGTGCCACTTGCGCGAAGCGGCTCAATCGTGCTGAAACACCGGCTGACCTGCCGCGACGCGGGCGGTGAAGGTGAGAAACATGTCGCGGCCGTCTTCGTCGGCGAAGAAGTTGTCGCCGTTGTGCGTCATTGAATCCATGAATTCCACGTGGCCGTCGTTGAAGCAGATGTTGCCGGTCCACTTGTCGAAAGGCGGATGAATGTCGTAGGTGATCGATTGCACCGCGGGGTCGCCGTTCCGTGGCCCGCGATTGCCGAGCAGAGCGAAGTTCGCATCGAGGCTTTCACGCCACTGCTTGATCTTGCGCTCGCCGAAGAGAGGCAAGTGCGCATAGGAGACATTCGAGCCGGTCTTGAGATCGGCCGCGAACTCGGGATCCCAGTAAATGCCTGCCGCGGGGTTGTAGTTGTTCCAGTTGTATTGCGGCCCCTTGTCGCCGTACACAGTCACCTTCGGGTTCGGCTCGGTCGGCCCCACGCACTGCACCGGGTCAAAGTAGTTCTGCATCACCATCACGGAGAAAAGACTCGCGGTGGTGTTCTTCGAAATGTCTTCCTCGCCACGATCAGGAAGCTCCTGCAAACCGCCGCCGACGTCGATGGGCAGGCGATCTATCAGACCCGGCGTTGGAAACAAACCGTCGTTCTGGCGCGCGAAGATGAGAAGAGACTGATGGATGCCTTTGATCTGCGTCGCGTCAGCCATGTGGGGGGGCTGGGGATGGCCCCGCACTGCGAACTGCAGCGATATGACGACGATTGCGAACAGCACCGCGACGGACAAAACGATGGCGAGAACTTCGACTCTGCCCAGGCCCCGACGATTACTTACGGACGGTTGCATGCGGCAGCTCCTTTCCGCTGTCCAAAGGAAACTGCCCCTTCTGTCGGATCATACGTTTCGGCCGGGGTTCGGGTTTCGGATTTCGGAGTTCGCGTTGGGTGCCGTGGTCTGACGAGTCACGCCGCGGCGGGGCCACGCGCTGCAGTTCGAAGCACACGCCCGCTGTTCCCTATCGCTTCTTCGGCCGTTGGGGCCGAAGAACCGATCACAGGCGAGACGCCTGTGCCACCGTCGCGAAGCGGCTAAGAAACTATCTCAGAATGGAACATCAAAGCTGAATTCGCGAGCGGTCCGTGCCAATTGCCGGACGTGCGGCCCTCACCCCAACCCTCTCCCAAAGGGAGAGGGAGTTTTGAGATAGTCTTTTACCGCGCTTCGTCGCCCGCTTGCGGCAGGGTTTCGAGGTCGAGCGCCAATCGCCGATCAGCGATGGCCTGAAGCAGCAGGCGCACAGGCTCGACCCGATCGTGCACGCCGTGGATCACGAATCGCAGCCGGCCGCTCGGACCGCGGCCGCGGACGTCGATCGTCTGCGCGCGATCCGCCGAATCGCCGCGCTCGCCATCTTCGGGCGGCTGCGTGTACCAACGGTTGTCGGCGATGGCGCGATTCAACTGTTCGATCTCAGTTGAGGTGAGCTGCGTGGACCACGTGACGCGATCGAGATGGGCGTCCTGCCCGCCGGAGAACTCGAACACGCCCCGCTCCGTCACGCGATACACGACGGCCAGATTGTCCTCGCCGGTGATGCGCATCTGAAGCGTCAGAACGCCCGTTGAAGCGCCGCTTGAAGCGCCATCCGCCGATTGATCTGTGGCGGCGCACCGCGCCAGGCACAGCACGACCAGAAGCCCGGCGACAAGTCTGCCGGCAACCTGCATGTGACGAGCGATCATGGACCGCCCTGCGTTTCGCGATAGCGCGCATAGGGATCGGGACCGAAGTCGTATCGCTTGGGCGCGACCGCCACGCCGCGCTGCGGCTCGTCCGTCGCCCACGCCAGTCGCGCGAGCTGGCGGATGAACTTCATCGTGTCCCCCGGCGGCACGTCGCCGGAACGAAATCGCTGCACCTGCATCCATCGGTTGTCATCGGCGACGATCGAGACGACGTACACGATCTCGTCCGCGGCGGCTTCGATCGTCTGCGGGTTCTCGATCGTGATCGACGAATCACGCTCTGCAAATCCCAGTTCGCGCAGCATCGACCACAGCCGCGCCATGTGCACCGCGTCGAGCGCGCGC
>CAZLDF010000202.1:0-2767 GCA_964558095.1 uncultured Isosphaeraceae bacterium
CCGGGCTTGAGCACATCCAGCGAGCGATGATGCGCCTGCGCGAGGTCTTCGACGTGCACATAATCGCGCACGCAGGTGCCGTCGCGCGTCTCCCAATCGTCGCCGAAGATGAGCACATTGTCGCGACGACCGACCGCCGCCTGGAGAACGAGCGGAATGAGGTGCGATTCCTCCTGGCGGTCTTCGCCGTGTTCGCCGTCTTCGTCGGCGCCCGAAGCGTTGAAGTATCGCAGGAAGCAGCAGCCGATGCCGTAAGCGTGGGCGTATTCGCGCATCATGGTTTCGCAGGCGAGTTTCGTCGTGCCGTAGGGCGTTTGCGGCGACTGCGGCGAATCTTCGGTCAGCGGCATCTCGCCGTCAAAACCGTAAGTCGCCGCGGTGGATGAGAAGATGATTCGCTCGACGCCGACTTCGCGCATCGCATCCAGCACCGTTTTGGTTCCGATGACGTTCACGCGCCAATACGAACCGGGGTCCGCGACCGATTTGGGAACTGAAGCCAGCGCCGCGAAGTGCATGACCGAAGTCGCGCCCGTTTCGCGCAGCGCGCTCGTCACCGCGCCTTCTTCCAGCATGTCGCCGACGATCAGGCGGTCATCAGGAACCGCTTCGCGATTGCCTTCCGAGAGGTCGTCGAACGCGATCGCATCGACTCCCTGCTTCAGGAGATACCGCAGGCACGCGCTGCCGACGTATCCCGCCCCGCCGATCAACAAGATGCTCATGCCTGGCTCGCTCCAGCCGCTCGAATCATGTCCGCGACGCTCATGTCACCAACTGTAGCAGGAAATCGCGCTCATTTCCGCGACAGAATCTCGCCCAGCCGCGTCCTCTCCGCGCGGTCTAGTCCGATCGGAATGGCGAGTAGGAGAAACCCTGCTCCGGTCGCCCCGCACAGAATCGCCAGCCCACTCAGCGTCAGCTCGTCGATAAACATCCGCGCCGCAATCAACGGGCCCGACAACAGAACCGTCAGGATCACCGGCCGCGGCAGCGCCCGCCCCAGCACGTCGCGCAGCCGCATACCCATGTGCCGCAGCGCCTGCCGCAGAATCAGGACCTCGAAGTAGATGATGTTCATCGTCGCCACGACTACCGCCGCCGCGATCGGTGTGCGGAGCCACCACATCAGCGCCGCCGAAGCTCCGAGCGTAATCAGCAGCGACCACTTGGCGAACCAGGCATAGCTTCGCACCTGGCCCATGCCGAAGAGCATGCGCTCGACCCCCCCCACCGCCGCCCACGCGACTTCGCCGATCAGTGTGATCGACGCCATGATGGCGATCAGTCGCAGCGCCGCATCGACCGTCAGTCCCGCCTGCATCAGATGCACGTCGCCCGCCAGCCGGTCGCCGACCCACAGGTCCAGGATCGGCGTCATGAAGATCATGTAGAAGGCGACGAAGGGCAGGATGACGCAAAGCTGATATCGCATGACGCGGGCAAGCAGATAGGCGATCGCCTCGTGTTCGCCGCGCTCGTGCAGGTGCGTGGTCATCGGGTCGATCCCCGCCAGCAGCCCTTGCGCGACCATGCGCGCGTGGCCGCCGACCTGGATCACGATCTGCCACATGCCGTTGAATGCCAGGCCGAACATTAGGTTGATCAGCAGCATCATCAGGTGCATGTTCAAGCCGGTGGCGATCGTGAACTGCGAGGCGTTCCACACCGTCGATGCGACTGAACGGAACTCCGCACGATCGAACTCCCCGGGCCGCAGGTGCAGGTGCGGCACGACCAGCCGGGCGAGCATGCACTTCACGCACACTTCAACCACGCCCAGGCCGCCGCTGACAAGTGCGAGCGCCAGCAGCTTTTCGCTGAGCGTGCCATCCGGACGCAGCACGTCGAACGCGAGAATCGCCGCGACCGGACCGAGCGCCCGGCGGAACATCACCGCCATGTTCTCGAGCTCGACGCGCTGGCTGGCGACGATCGCCATCGTGAACGGCGCCATCCACACGTTCAGTGCGGTGACGATGCCGCTCGATGCGAAGAGCGCGGCAAGCACGTATCGCATGTCGGGCAGGTCGTCGGGCGTGTGAAACACATCAAGCAGCGCCAGGCCGCATACGACGGCGAAAATCGCGAGAACAACGACCGCGGCGATGCTCGAGAACGCCAGAGCCGACGTGACCGTTCGCCGCACGCGCGATGGCTCGCCCGATGCGATCGCCGCTGCCAGCTCGCGCACCATCGACGATCGGATGGCGTTGAACAGCACGGTCGTCAGGCCGAATGACCCGGTCGCCAGCGCCACCGCGCCGAAGCCGACGAGTCCCACGTGCCCGATCACGTACCACGTCAGGAACACGCCGATCGCGAAATTGACGCCCAGCCGCGAGTACGTGCTGACCGCGTTGACAAGCAGCCGGGTCGAGATGCGCATAGGCGTATGCTAAAGACTCCCCCTCCCCTTGGGAGAGGGCCGGGGTGAGGGCGGAGAACGTGCTCGCGCGATCGCCCATTGCAGCGTTGTTTCCGCGCGAACCGGCATTCCGCTGACTTGGTCTGCTGGCCACTGAAGTGGCGAGCCCAAGCACTTCTTGACTGCCCCCCTGTTGCTGCTATGGTCTGCGGTCGATAGTGGAGGGGGAGCCGGCCGCGAGGATCGGCCGCCCGATAACTGTCTTGCATCACAATGGAGCGATCGAGATGGCGAAGCTGAAAGTCGCGGTCATCGGCACCGGCGACATCTCCAAAAAGAAGCATCTGCCTTCGTGGAACCGCACGAAGGACCTGTGCGACATCGTCGCGGTCATGGACA
>CAZLDF010000203.1:0-5322 GCA_964558095.1 uncultured Isosphaeraceae bacterium
TGGGAGACAGAGATCAGAAGTCAGAGGTCAGAAATCAGGGGTCGGGACCTGGAGGAACGCCATCGATCACGATTCTGACCTCTGACCTCTGACTTCTCCCCTACGGTCCTCCGTTCATTGCGATCGTCGTCGCTGCGTTGATGAGGTCCGGCTGGGCGACGCTCGTCATCAGTGAGCCCGCCACGAGCTGCCATCCATCAACCAGCACGAACAGCAGCAGCTTGAACGGCAGCGAAATCAGCACCGGCGGCAGCATCAGCATGCCCATCGAAATCAACATGCTCGCGATCACCATGTCGATCACCAGGAACGGCAGGTAGATCCGAAAGCCCATCAGAAACGCGACCTTCAGTTCGCTGAGGATGTACGCGGGCACGAGCGTGAGCATGTCCACGTCGGCCCGGCTGAGCTTCGACGGATCGGACGTGTCGATGCCGCGATAGTTGAGCATCATGTACACGCCCGACCAGTTGCCGGTCGCATCGAGCTGCGCGAACATGAAGTCGCGCAGCGGCTGCTTGGTATTCTCCCACGCCTGCTCGTAGCCGATCTCGCCGTCCGAATACGGCCGAATGCCTTCGTCATACATGCGCTGCGCCGTCGGCGCCATCACCACGAACGTGATGAACAGGCTCAAGCCGACGATCACCTGGCTGGGCGGCAGGCCCTGCGTGCCCAGCGCCTGGCGCAGCAAACCAAGCACGATCACGATGCGCGTGAAGCACGTGCACATGATCATGATCGACGGCGCCAAACTGAGCACCGTCAACAGCACGATGATGTTGAGCGTCGTGCTGAGATTCGTCTCTTCGTTCTCCGCGCCGGGGACGAGCTTGCCCGCTTCTTCGAGCATGCGCAAGGGGTTGATCGACGTCAGTTCGTCGGTCGGTTGCGACTGCGCGATCGCGGGCGACGCGATGAGCGCGACCACGAAGATCGCGAGGAGCGCGAATCCGCCACGGCGGATTCGCGAAGCTGATCGAGTTAGTCGGCGCGGCGCGTTCATGCGCTGAGACTCCATCGCCGCTTCGTCGAGGCCGAGCGCGTCGCCGGCCGGCGTGTGAGGTCGATGACTTGGCCGCGGGGCGCGGGCATGGGAATGGGATTGGCGCGCCCGCCGGCGTCTTCGTGCTCGTGTTCGAACTGCTGAAGGATGCGTTTGAACCGGGCGGCGGACTTGCCGCGTGAGCCGGCTTCGATGCGCGAAAGCAGCGATGCGACCTCGTCGCCGTCGCTCACTTCCGCCAGCGTGGTCATTGCCGATCCGCTGCGGTGAACCAGCAGCACTCGGCGTGCGAGCTTGATGAGCACAAGCTGCTGGCCGCGCCCGACGGGGTAGCGCGCGAGGATTTCGATGACGCCCGAAGGCCGGTCGCCGCCCGCCCCCCCCATTGCCGCTGCCCCGCCGAATCGGCGCATGACAAACCGCACGCCGAGCAACAATGTCAGCACGATCGCCAGCGCGAATCCCACGCGCACGATCTCGTTGGTTCGCGGATCGATCGCGCTGAACAGTCCGCCGCGATCGACGGGCGATTGTTCCACGGGTCTGCTGCTCAGGATGCCGTTGGGAGCACCCAGCGCGGCGGACTCTCGGTCGATCGGCGTGGCGGGCATCGGCATTGGCGCCGCCGCCACCTCACCGGTAGAAGCCGGCGCCACGCCTGAGATTGACTGTGTTGATGTCGTGTTCGGGGCGACCGGCGGGCGAACAGCGTCGAGGCTCGATGCCGCTGCATCGAAGGCGATCGCCTGGTTCGCGGTGGCGCGGGGACCGTCGCCGGGCTCGTCGTGTTGAGCGAGGGCCGCGTAAGCAAAGGCGGCCGCAAGCAGCGCCGCGGGCAGCAGCGCCAAAGTCATTTTCTTCTTCATGTCGCCTTCCTGGCTGAATCACGCGGCGTCCTGCCGCGAGGCCTCCCGCGAGGCGCATGTTGCAATCACTTCATTTCTTGTCGCGTCGATTTCTCGTCTTCGATCGCGGGCGGCTGCACGAGTTCGCTGACGCGAACGCAGAAGTTTTCGTTGAGCACCAGCACCTCGCCGCGCGCCACGTGCCGGTCGTTGACGTAGATGTCCACCGGATCGCCGGCCGCCTTGTCCAGCTCGATCACCGACGACTCGCTCAGGCGCAGCACGTCTTCGACGTACATCACGGTGCGGCCGAGCTCGACGGTGACGTCAAGTTCGACGTCGCTGAGCAGTCCGATCGCGGACGCGCCGGCGGCGCTCTGGCCGGGGCGGTCGAAGGTGGGCAACTGGAAGGAATCGGCGTCGGGGGTCGATTCGATTCCGGCCTGGATCGCGCCGGCGGCCTCCTCGACTTCGCGCAGCGCCGCCTCCGTCATTTCCTGCACGCTCGAACCGCGCGACGCGTCGTCGGTCGTTGCCTGCTTCTTGTTCGAGGCTTCGTTCTTCATCGGCCGGCCGTGCAAAACTTGCGCCGCGGCGAAGCCACAAGCGCCGCCACGGACGCGGACAAGATCGGCTGATAACCTTCGCCGACTTCAGCCTGTTTTGCGTCGGGCTTCCGTCAACTGTCCACGCGGAAGCCGGTGCCCATGACGACGACGCACTTGGCGATGATGGGTTCGCCGGTCTCGTCGTCCGTGCCGAAACGATCGTTCAGCAAGGCGTAAACTTTGCGCGTGAGCGTCTCCAGGCGCGGCTCCTGGAACGTGTGCGGCTCGGCCGTGCGCCAGATGGCGTTGATGTCGGCCTTGATCTCGTTCTGGAACTGTTCGAGCTCGCTCTTGACGCGCTGCTCGAACTTGCGCCGAGTCTGGACGTAGATTTCCGTTTCGTAGAGGTACGTCACGCCGATCTTGCCGTTCGCCAGACGCTCGTCGAGAATCAGCGTCTCGACGATCTTCTCGTCTTCGCTGAGTTCGACCGCGGGCATGGAATCGCCGGCCTGCACGCTGGCGGGACGACCGACGAACATCATCAACCCGATGATCAGTGCGGCTTCGCCGATGAATACGGCGGCAAGCAGGATGATGGTCTTGCCGCGGCTCTTGCGTTCGCCTGGATTGGGCTTGGGGTCTTGCGCCTGATCTGCCATGGTCAGCCTCCTCGCGCGAGCGCTGGATCGCTCTGGTGCGCGTCCCGATTGAAGTCCTCGACCAGATTCTCGGTGAGGATGATCTGCACCCGGCGGTTTTCCGCCGCCGACATCTCGTCCATCGCCCGCGGGTTGGCCGGTTCGCGCGTGCCCGCAGCGACGATCTGAAACACCTCGTCGTCCAAACCCAGTTCCACCAGCAGCGCCCGCACGCCCTGTGCCCGGGCGAAGCTGAGTTCATCGAGGTCCTGCCACGGCGAGCCGGGGCTGAGATACTTCTTCGCGGCGTGGCCGATGATGCGAATCTTGTTGCTGCGGCCGGCGAGCATGACGGCGAGCTGCTCGATTTCGCGCTTGGCGGCGGGCTGAAGCTCAGCCGACTCCGGCGCGAAGGTCGCCGGTCCACCCAGCGTGAAGACGATGCCCTCCTGAACCTTGGTGACGCGCAAATTCGGCCCGTGCACGCCCGCCTCGTCGTTGTGGCTGACTCGCGACTGCTCGCCGTCCTTCTTCCGCGCCATCGCCTCCATGGTTTCAATGACGCTGGTCAGAGGCAGATCATCGACGGGCAGCACGCCGATGCCGCCGGAGAAGCCGAAGGCTTCCTGAACGGCGGTGATGACGCGCTGGTATTCGTGGTCGCGCTTCAGTTCGGAGAACATTTGGAGAAAGATGAAGAAGCAGAGCAAGAGCGACATCATGTCACCGAAGGTGACGACCCACTCCGGCACGCCTTTGGCGCTTTGCTCTTTCTTCTTGACGGCCATGCGGGAGACTCAAACCGGGGGGGGCACACACTGGGAGGCTCACGCCGCGGCGCGCTCTTCAGCGGGCCGCTCGGCGGGTGGAACATAGGTCATTAGTTTCGACTGCACGTTTCGCGGGTTGTCGCCGGACTGAATCGCCATGACGCCCTGAATGATGATGGTTTTGATGAGCACCTCTTCGCCGGAGCGCTGGCCGAGCTTGTCGGCCAGGGGCAGAATGCAGATGTTGGCCAGCAGCGCGCCGTAGAGCGTGGTGAGCAACGCGACGGCCATGCCCGCGCCGATCGTGCTCGGGTCCTGCATGTTGCCCAGCATCGCCACCAGACCGATGAGCGTGCCGATCATCCCGAACGCCGGCGCATACCGCCCCATCGCGTCGAGCAGTCCCTTGCCGGAGGCGTGGCGATCCATCAGGTTTTCGAGTTCGGTTTCCATTACGGTTTGAATGACTTCAGGATCGGTGCCGTCCACCGCCATGCTGATGCCGCGGACGAGGAACGGGTCGTCGAGCTGCTCGCACATGTTCTCGAGGGCGAGGATGCCGTCGCGGCGGGCGACTTCCGCCAGTTCCACGAGCTGCTCGATGAGGCGCAGCGGATCCTGCGACTTGGCCTTGAAGGCCAGCAGGAGCACGCGCGGCAGCTTGAGGAAGCGCGACATGCTGACGGAGGCCATCGTCGCCGCGATCGCCCCGCCGATGACGATCAGCACCGAGGGCGTGTCGTAATAGGCCAGCAGATCGCCTCCGTAGAGGATCGACCCCACGACCAGCAAGGCGCCCAGTATGAGTCCGATAATCGTGGCGATGTCCAACGAACGTCTCCCGGTGCAGGTCGCGCGCCTCAGCGCGGAAACCGGCGTACCGCAAGCATCGGAGCGAGATCGGGAGCACTTGAGACGCCGCGTCGGACTGCGAGCGCTTCCACGCGCAAGAGCCGCGCGTGCGAACGCGCCGCGCCTAGAAACCTATCTCGGAATCCCAACGTTCAAATCCACCGCAGAGCCGCGGAGAACGCAGAGAAGGGATTCCTCCGCGTCCTCCGCAATTCTGAGTGAGTTGAGATAACTTTGTTACTCAGGCGAGGACGATTCCTCCGAGGCGGGCGGCGACCAGTCGGCGCGCCACTGCGGCTTCACCTCGGCATCGTCGATGCGGCTGACCTTCTCGATCAGCACCGCTTCCATGGGCACGTCGCGAACCGTGCCCCGCACCGTCGTCGGCACGAATCGAATTCGATCGACCGTTTCCATGCCTTCGACCACCGAGCCAAACACCGCATACGCGGCGCCGTCGCGCGGCTGATCGAGCCCGTTGTTGTCCACGACGTTGATGAAGAACTGGCTGGTGGCGGAATCTGGGTCGCTGGTGCGCGCCATCGCGATCGTGCCGCGCTTGTTCTTCAGGCCGTTCTTCCATTCGTTGATGATCGGCGCCCGCAGGCCGCGCTTGGGAGTGAAGTCGGCGTCGTACCCGCCGCCCTGGATCATGAAGTT
>CAZLDF010000204.1:0-3555 GCA_964558095.1 uncultured Isosphaeraceae bacterium
CGCCGAGCACCTCGAGATCGGGGCCGAGGATCTTGATGCCGACCGGCGTCTTGATGCCGGTGGCGAGCATGTTGAGCCGGTTCTCGATCGGATACGGCCAGGCGTTGGCGACCCCCGGAAGCGAGACGATCTCATTCAGTCCCGGATGCCACGTGCCATCGGGATCATGCCAGCCGTAGCGGAATTCGTCGGTCGTGATCGGGCGCTCTTCGGGCCAGAAGGTGTTGACGAGCGGCCACTTGAGCCAGTTGAGGGAGGGCGGCCAGTCGCTGAAGAAGTACGAGAGCTTGCGCTTTCGCCACTGTTCGTGATCGGGATTGAGCTGGACAACCGATTCGATCATCGAGAGAGGCGCGGGGTCGGTTGCGGTCTCCGCGCGCCCGATCTTGCCGTGCACGGAAATCACTTCCGGCAGCGTCATGATGAGTTTGTCGGTCTGCTGGAGAAGTTCCTTGCTCTTGGTCACGCTGATGCTCGGATCGGTCGTGGGCATGTAAAGCAGGTCGCCCTCATCCAGCGGTGGCATGAACTCGGTGCCGATCTTCGAGATCGGGTACCACGTCGATGCCATCGCGATCACGGCGAGCATCAGCACGATCCCTGGATGGGCGAGCGCCGCGCGGAACACCGGCCGGTAAAGCCACTGAAGCGCGTTGCTGATCGGGCTGCGGTTCTCGTGGATGATTCTCTGCGGCACCAGCAGCATACCCATGAGCACGGCCCAGCCGATCGCCAGCCACCAGCGATACGGCGCGATGGTTGGAAGCATCATCGCAACGACATAGAGCGCGGCGGCCGGCACGATCATGCTCGCCAGGGTGATCGCCAGATTTCGCACCCAGCCCCATTCCTTGGGAAGCACGCGGCTGGTGATAAAGTAGTACATCAGCACCGGGATGATGGTGATGGACAGAAAAGATGCGGCGGCGACGGCGAGCGTCTTGGTGAACGCCAGCGGCTTGAACAGTCGCCCCGCTTCGCCACCCAGCACGAACACCGGCAGGAACGAGACGGTGATGATCAGCAGCGCGAAGAACAGTTGCGGCCCGACTTCCTGCGCCGCCTCCAGCATGATCCTGTAGCGCGGTGTCGGCGAATGTCCCGCGTGAACGCGTTCGTCTTCGCGATCCAGGTGTTTATGCGCGTTCTCGACCATGATGATGGCCGAGTCCACCACCACGCCGATCGAGATCGCGATGCCGCCCAGCGACATGATGTTGGCGTTGAGGCCGAGCAGGTTCATGATGAGCAGCGACACGACGATGCTGGAGGGCACGACAAAAACCGCCACGAGCTCGCTGCGCGCGTGCAAGAGAAAGAGAATGCAGATCAGGCCGACGACGATGATCTCTTCGATCAGCGTGTCGCGCAGGGTGTGCACGGCGCGCTCGATCAATCGCGAGCGGTCGTATGTGGGGATGATTCTGACGCCCGGCGGCAGGCCGTCTTCGAGTTCAAAGAGTTTCTTCTTCGCGTCTTCGATGACCTGGTAGGCGTTCTCGCCGAAGCGCGCGACGATGACGCCGCCCACGGCTTCGCCGATGCCGTTGTATTCACCGATGCCCCGGCGCGCCTCGCCCCCGATCTGAAGCGTGGCGACGTCGCCGAGCATGATGGGCGTGCCGGTTCGGGGGTCGCCCATGCCGACTGGAACCTTGGCGAGATCCTCAAGGCCCTCGAGGTAGCCCCGGCTGCGCACCATGTACTCGTTCTCGCTCAGTTCGACGACTGAGCCGCCGACGTCGTTGTTCGACCGCTGGATCGCCATGATGACTTCCTTGAGTGGAAGCCCGTACGCCTGCATTCTTTGCGGGTCGAGCACGACTTGGTACTGACGCACGAATCCGCCGATGGGCGCCACTTCGGACACGCCTTCAACGGAGGTCAACGGGTAGCGCAAATACCAGTCCTGGAGGCTGCGCAGTTGCGCGAGATCGAGATTGGCGGAAACCAGCCGCTTGCGCCTTAGCGGGCACTCTCCCGGCTCATCGAAAGCTCGCACGCGGACCAGATGCTCGCGTCGATCTTCAGGCGCGTCGCTCGGCGTCGCATACCACGTGCCAGCGTCATGTCGTTCCTGCGCAGGCGGGAACCCCGAAGGCGCGCGTGATGTCGAAGGACTGGATTCCCGCATGCGCGGGGATGACGATTCCTGCGCCTCGTCGTGCCAGAGTCCCTTGGGATAGTCAGGCGAGTAGTAGCCGGGATGGAGCACGTACTGGTACACCCACCCGACGCCCGTCGCATCGGGTCCGAGTTTCGGTTCAACATCCGGCGGCAAGCGATCGCGCGCGAAGTTCAGATACTCCAGCACGCGGCTGCGCGCCCAGTAGATGTCCGTGCCGTCCTCGAACAGGACGTACACGAACGACAACTCGAACATGCTGAAGCCGCGCACCACCGTCGCACCAGGCACAGAGAGCATGGCGCTTGTCAGCGGATAGGTGACCTGGTCATCGACGACTTGCGGGTTCTGGCCCGGATACTCGGTGACGACGATCACTTGCACGTCCGAAAGATCAGGAATCGCGTCGAGTCGAATGTTGAAGATGCTCCACGCGCCCGCCCCGACGAGCATCGCCGTCAGGAGGAACACGAGGAAGCGGTTCTTCATCGAGATTTCGATGATTCGGGCAATCATCGCTGGCTGCCTCCTCGCGAGCGCGTGGCGACGGTGCGAACCACTTCCCCGCACCGCTTCATCTGCGTGGCGTAGTACGGATTGTTCACGCGGTCGATGGTTTGAAGCCAATGGCCCGGCGCCATCGGGCAGTACATGACATAGAGCGTGTCGCCCACCGCGGGCGAGGGCGGGTAGCGATCCACGAGCGCGATGACCGCATCACTGACGGCCGTGAACAGTTCCCGTTGTCTGTCAAGCGGCTGATGGGCGAGCGCCTCGCCGGCCTTGGCGATGCTCATGGCCAGCGGCTCGTCGGGCGTGCCGAGCAGCGATGCGTGCAGGTCGTGCGCAGCGAGGATCAGCGGCTCGCCCACCAGCGGCGAGTCACCGGTCTGCGGCTCGCCGAGCGCGTTCGACATTCGCAGGTACGCCGCGACCACGGCATCGACCTTGGGCGCGAGCGCTGCGGCCGCTTCGCCCATCACCGCGGGCTTCCCCCTCCCGGCCGGCGCTGGTTCTGCGGTCGGCGGCGATTGAGGAGGGGCGGCGCGCGCGGTGGAAGCGGGCGCGTGTGTGGGGGCCGCTTGTAGGGGGGCCGCTTGGAGGGGGGCCGCTTGGAGGGGGGGCCGCGTCTTCTCGCTCAGGAACTTCTGGATGGCTTCGCGCAGGCGGCTTTCGGAATCGAGCAGGAATTGGCCGCTGACGACGACGGATTCGCCCGGCGCCAGACCTTCCAGGATCTGAACCATGCCGTCGTCCGCCGCGAATCCCATCGTGACCATGCGCGGCTCGAAGCGGCCGCCGCCTTGCATGACGAACGCGATCTGCCGCTCGCCGGTGTCGATGACGGCCTCGCGGGGCACCATGACGGCGCGACCCGCAAGTTCAGCCTGGAACCGGACTGTCGCGTACATCCCCGGCCGCAGCGACAG
>CAZLDF010000205.1:0-4017 GCA_964558095.1 uncultured Isosphaeraceae bacterium
GCCGAGCTGCGCGCCCTGAATGGCTGGCTCGGATCATACGCCGGGTTCGTGGTGGGCAGTTGTGCCTGGGCATCCTTCAACCACTCGATGATCGACGTGCGCATCCGCTCGGCGCGGTCCGGCTGGGCCAAGGAAACATTGTCCTGCTCGCCAGGATCGCTTTCGAGGTCATACAGTTCGATGCGACTGTCCTCGAAGAATAGGACCGCTTTCCACTTTCCCTCGCGCATTGCGGCGGAGGGAGCAAAATCCTGATTCGCGTTCGGAGGGTAATGGGGGTAATGCCAGAACAACTGGGCGCGATCGACCGCCACCGCATCGCTGCGCAACACCGGTACGAAGCTGCGTCCGTCCATCGCCGCGTTGATCGCTGGCGTGATGCCGGCAATGTCGAGGAGCGTGCAGTGCAAGTCGATCGTCTGGATCAACGCATCGCTGCGCCGGCCCGGTTCAATGACCTTCGGCCAGCGCACAATGAACGGTATGCGAATGCCGCCTTCGAAGAGTGATCCCTTGCCCGCGCGCAGCGGCCGATTGTCAGTCACTGCGGTCGCGCCGCCGTTGTCGGACACCAACACGACCACTGTATTCGATTCGAGATCGAGTTCGGCGAGCGCATCCATCAGTCGCCCGATGTTCTCGTCAACCGAGTGGATCATCGCTGCATATTCCACGTTCCGATGACGTCGATTCGCAGGCTCCTTCGCCCTGTATCGCGAAACGAGCCGTGGCGGCGATTCCACAGGCGAGTGCACCGCGTAGTACGCCAGGTGCAGGAAAAACGGTCTCTCGCGATTCGACCGAAGCAGTTGGATCGCTTCGCTCGTCAGTCGATCGGTCAGATACTCTCCCGTCTCGCCGCCCGGCGGGAGATTCCGAACGGTGTTGTCCCGGCGTTGTCCCGGCAAGCGCTGATACGGGAACCAGTACGTCGCCGGTGCTCCGATCGACGATCCGCCGACGTTGACGTCGAAGCCGTGATCCTGCGGCCGCGAATGTTCGCCCCCGAGGTGCCATTTACCGACGTGCAGGCAGGTGTATCCGCCGCCCTTGAGCGCCTCGGCCAGCGTCGTCGCGGCCGCCGGCAATTCTTGAACGTGCAAGGGGTCAACGAGCCTTGCATGTGGGAAGACGGATCCGGGGTTCCAGTCGGTCATGCGAGTTCGCGCCGGCCACTGGCCCGTCAGGATGCTTGACCGAGTCGGTGTGCACACAGGACCCGCCGCGTAGGCCTGCGTGAAGAGGACTCCCTGGTTCGCGAGTCGGTCGATGTTGGTGGTTTCGTAGAAATCGCTGCCGTAACAGCCAAGGTCCGTCCACCCAAGGTCGTCAATGATGATCAGAACGATATTCGGAGGCGCCTCAGGGCGACCGCCCGCAATCATCAAGAGCGCGAGCACGGCCGAAGCGACAAAGTTGATCATCGTGAACACGCAAGTCCTGCCATTAAGAAACCGGAAGCCGGCTGGCGGAACCGTCAGCGCCTCCGCCAGCCCGTGAGCTGCGCCATCGCGAATGATACCACAGCAACGCGAGCGCTCCCAGCGGAATCGCGACAATCGCTTCGCCGGCGCTTTCGACCAGCGCGAGCTGGGTCATCTGCGCGATGGCCTGGTCCGCGGTCAGCGACGACTCGGCGAAGAGCAGGCCGACGAGCGAAACGCCCGCTTCGCGGAACCCCACTCGACCGAGCGGATTCAGCGTAAGCGCGATCGTCGCGATCGCCATGAGCAGCACGTCCGACATGGAGAGCGCCAAATCGAGAATCGCCGCGGCGCACGCCATGCGGCCGGTGAACGCCGCGATGTCGATCAGCCGCAGGATGAGCGCGCCCCACAGGCACGCGGGCTTGCGGAGCATGACATCGATGCCGCGCCCGTGCCGCACGATCAGCGGGTGGCGAACCAGCACTGCGACCAGCAGCCCGCCGAGCGCGAGGATTCCCACGAGCAGCAGCGCCCACCACGCATCGAGCTGCGGGCGCAGCAGCGTCGCCCCGACGCCCGCGCCCATCGCCAGCAGCATCGTCGTCATCACCGCGCCGAACCAGGCGACCACCTGCAAGACCGTCATGCGATCGACCTTCAGGTTGTAGGCGATGCGCGCGATCATCCCCGCGCGGATCGGCGCATAATTCAGCACCGCCGTCACGAGGTTCAGCAGCACCATGTCGCGAACGCGCAGCGGCTTGATCGTGCGCCCCACCAGCCAGAAGATCACGCCGTTCACGACAAGGCTGACGACCGTGCACGCGATCAACCCGGCGAGCAGCCACGGATTCGCACCGCCAAGCTTCGACCAGTCGCCCTTTTCGATCGCGACGGCGATGCACCAGCCCAGCAGCGCCACGCCGATCGCGAACCCGATCGCCTGCGCGATCATCTGCCGGGGCTTCAACCGCACGAGTCTGGCCGGCGAGTCGTTGGCGTTTGATTCAGTTTCCGGTGAATTCATGCTCGCGTCCGCGAAGCCGTGGTCTCTGCGATCTCTGTGGTGACACTCCCCCTCGAATCATCGGCGAAAGCGCTCCCGCGCAATCACCCACAGCGCAACCAGCCCGTCCCGCCCGCGAATCTTCTTCCCCGCATCGACATCGCGCGGATCATACGAGACAGCAACCTGCGCGACGCGAACCCGCAAACGCGACAGCCCCGCAACCATCTGCGGCTCGATGCCGAAGCGCGGCTCGGTCAGCATCGGCCGCAAGGCCCGCAGCACGCGCACGGGAAACACCTTGTAGCAGCACTCCATGTCGCGAACGCGCAGGCCGGTCATGATGTTGCTGGCGGCGGTGAGCGCCGCATTGGCGAGTTCGTGGATTCGCCGCCGCACGCCGCGCGCGGGATTGTGCCCCCCCCAGCGCGTGCCCAGCACAGCGTCCGCGCGGCCGTCGATGATCGGCTGCATGAGCGAGGCGTAGTCGCCGGGATCGTATTCGAGGTCCGCGTCCTGAATGATAACAAGGTCGTCATCGCGCGTCAGTTCATCGCACAAGATCGCGTCGAAGCCGGTTTGCAGGGCAGCGCCCTTGCCGCGGTTGACATCGTGTCGATGGAGTCGAATCGCAGCGCCGGACTTCGCGAGTTCGCTCACTGTTTTCTCGACGATGCGGAAGCTCTCATCGCTCGAGCGGTCATCGACCATCTCGATCCGCCGCCGCCATGACGTCGGCAACTCCGCTGCGAGCACGCGCTCGACACACGGTTGCAGCGTCTGCGATTCGTTATAGACCGGCATGACAACGTGAAGCGTCGGCACGGGCCGCGATCATATCGCCAGCCGCCGGGGCCACCCGCCCGCTCGGCTCGGGTCAAACAGGTAGTGTGGCACGGGTAAGCGGTGCCGCTTTGGGCGACGCTTACCCGTGGTGCCGACTCGGCTTGCTTGCGATTATCATTGGCACCGGCGCTGAGGGCGCGCCTGCACGTTGACCACTGGCAAGCTCAAAGCAGCTTGCCAGTGCCACCCATGAGCGGGCCACCCGCCAGCGTTTGTTTGCGCCAACTCGCAACCATAGGATATTCCAATGGGATTGACGCATGTAACAACCACAGTCCGTACGCTGACGGGTCGCGGCAAAGGATTCGAGGCCGAATTCCTCGTCGATACCGGCGCCATGGATTGTCTGGCTCCCGCAGAGGCACTTCGCAAGGCCGGCATCAAGCCCGAGGGGAAAAACGTGTACGAACTCGCTGATGGCAGTCCGGTGGAGCTTGAGTATGGGTTTGCGCGCGTATCGCTGATGGGGGAGGAAACTGTCACCCCCATCGTCTTCGGCCCGCAGGGATCAGAGCCGATTCTCGGCGTCCTGGCCTTGGAGGGACTGGGCATAACTGTGGACCCCAAAACGCGGTCCTTGAAGCGCGAGCGGGCCAGATCACTGAAGCTCGCTCGCCGATGATCCAGTGGTGCGGGCGTTTGGGGCGGTCGCCTGCGATCCTCAGCCTTCGCGGTGCTCGATCGTCGCCCGTCGCCGCGAGGACAGTGGCAGTGGTAGTGGTAGGTCGGGTCAGCCGC
>CAZLDF010000206.1:0-4023 GCA_964558095.1 uncultured Isosphaeraceae bacterium
ATGCGTGAAATGGCGCAGCGCAATCGGCTTTCGACCATCGGCGGATTGCTGACGTACCAACCGCACGCGCCGCAACCCGACCCGATCGCCCTGCCGCCCAACGTGCAGATCGACGCAAGCGTGCGCTATTCGCTCGATCGCTTCACCGCGGATTGCAGTGGCACAGGCGCTTCGCATATCAGTGGCACAGGCGTCTCGCCCACCAGTGGCACGGGCGTCTCGCCCGTCGGTGGCACAGGCGTCTCGCCTGTGATCGCGGCTTCGGCCTCAACGGCCGAAGTCGCGATAGTGGACTGCAATCGATTCCATCGACTCAGCGATCGCCTCTCCTTCGACCTCCCCACGCACCTGCAACTCGAACTCAACACCAACCGGCGCACAACCGGCATCTTCCACCGACACCCCTGCGGCGTCATCGATCGGCCGCCGATGACGATTGACCTCGCGCAGCGAATCTTCGAGCAGTTCACGCGCGACAATCCTCATGCGGTGCTCACGCTCGCGGGACTCGGCGACCCGCTGCTGCACGATTCGTTCGACGCGATCATCCAGGCCGCCCGGTCCAGCGGCGTCGCGGGCATACACGTCCGAACCGCACTCGACATCGAGCCGCAGATGCTGGAGCGATTGCTCGCCAGCGGCGTGGATGTTGTGAGCGTCGAGCTGCACGCGACCAACGCAGAGACGTACGCGGCGATGATGGGCGCGGACCGCTTCGCGCACGTCCTGCGGAACATCGAGTATCTGGTCGAGCATCGAACACAGTTGACCAGTAACGGAAGTTCGTTGGCGCGCGTCGGCCTGCCTTGGATCGTTCCGCGCTTGCAGCGCTGCGAACGGACATATGAAGAGATCGATTCGTTTTTCGATCGCTGGATGCTGTCGCTGGGCGCTGCGGTGATCGAGCCGCCGCCGCCGTTCGATCCCCGGCCGGGTTTCGAGCTTGACGCGCTGACGCCGGCCGTGACGCCCGCGCGCGTGGCGTGGAAGCAGCTCGTGCAGCGCGTGACGATCTGTTGCGACGGGACTGTGCCCGTAAGCGAGCTTGATTTCGCTGCGGTGAACAGCGCGGGTAGCGTTCGCGACGAGCCGGTGATGGCGCTGTGGAATCGGGTGATCGAAGCGCGTCAAGCACTGCGCGCGGAAAAGGGCGAAGGGTGTGAAGCGCTTCGGCTGGCACGACCATGAATCGTCGCACGTCACACAGAGCGCCGCGAACGCTGGCCGTCATCATCGGCCGGTCCGCCAGCAAGGGCCTGCCCGGCAAGAACGCCCTGCCGCTCGCGGGGCGACCGATGGTGTGCCACACGATTGACGATGCGCTTGAAGCGTCGCTGATTGATGAGACGATCGTTTCGACCGACGGTCGCGCGATCGCCGAGGCGGCGCGTGACATGGCTGTTCACGTGATCGATCGACCCGCGGAACTTGCGACGGATGGCGCGACGGTGGACGCCGCGGTCCGGCACGCGGTGCTGGCGCATGAATCGACCGCGCGGACAATCGTCATCCTCTACGCCAACGTGCCCGTGCGGCCGGATGATTTGATCGATCGCGCGATTCAGATGCTGCTTGAGACAGAAGCTGACAGCGTTCAGTCGTACTCGCCGGTGGGCAAGATGCACCCGTGGTGGATGGTGCGGCTGGACGAGACGAATCGGGTCGCGGCATTCGTCGAGAACGCGTGCTATCGCCGCCAGGACTTGCCGCCGCTGTACATTCCCGACGGCGGCGTGATCGCGGTCACGCGCGAAAGTCTCTTTGCTCCAGTGGCACAGGCGTTGGGGGGGTCGCCTGTGATCGAATGCTCGGCCTCAATGGCCGAGCACTCGATACGAGCGGCGTCTGATCGCAGTCGGGTGCCTGCGCCGCAAGCTGCCCTCTTTCATCCCCACGCCTTCCTGGGTCGCGATCGTCGCGGCATCGTGTCCGATGGCGCGGTCGTCGATGTCGATACGCCGCACGACTTCGCGATTGCCCAGGCGATGCTCGCGCCGCGAAGCGGATGCGTGCGGACATGAAGATCGGCGATCGCGTCATCGCGCCCGGTCAGCCGCCGTACGTCGTCGCTGAACTCGGCGTGAACCACGACGGCGACGTGAAACGGGCGCTGGAACTCGTGTGCGCCGCGGCGGCCGCGCGTGCCGATGCGATCAAACTGCAGTTCTTCGATGCCGATCGCCTGCTCAGCCGCGCTGCAAGACTTGCGACGTACCAGCAGCAAGCCGGCGCTTCCGATCCGCGTGCCATGCTCAGGTCGCTGCAACTGTCGATCGATCAGATGCGGGAAGTCGCTGCGTGCGCCGCGGAGAACGCGCTCGATTGCATTGTTACGGTGTTCAGCGTCGAGCTCGTCCGCATCGCGGAAGAGATCGACTGGGATATGTACAAGGTCGCCTCGCCCGACATCATCAACAAGCCGCTCATCGATGCGCTGATTGCGACGAGGCGGCCGCTGCTCATCAGCACCGGCGCATCGACGCTTGCCGAAGTCAAACAGTGCGCTTCGTGGCTTGGCGATCACCGGCACATTTTCATGCAGTGCGTCAGCGCTTATCCGACCGATGACGAACATGCAGCGCTGGCGGGACGCCACGCCCTGCTCGACATCACGCCGCACGGCTTGGGCCATTCCGATCACACGACGGCGATCGACACCGGCGCTCTGGCGGTCGCATCCGGCGCGTGCATTCTGGAAAAGCACCTCACGTATGATCGCAACGCGCGCGGGCCGGATCACGCGGCGTCGCTCGATCCGGGGCAGTTCAAGGAATACGTGCGTCTGGCCCATCGCGCCTGGCGCATGCTCGGCCCGCGAGAGAAATCGGTGCAGTCAATCGAACAGGATGTTCGCACTGTCTCGCGCCAGTCGGTCACCATTACACGCACGCTCGCCGCGGGGCACGCGCTGACCGCCGCGGACCTGACGATCAAGCGGCCGGGCACGGGATTGCCGCCGTGGCGACTTGAATCAGTGATCGGACGGCGACTCGCCCGCGCCGTCGAGGCGGACGTGCCCCTGCACGAAGACGATCTGGCGGATGCATGATGATGAGCACTGAAGGCGCCAGGTCGAATTCGACTCGCACGATCGCCATCGTCACCGGCACGCGCGCCGAATACGGCCTGCTCAAGCCCGTCATTCGCGCTGTCGCCGATCATCCGCGCCTGCATCTGCAGTTGCTCGTTACGGGCACGCACCTGCTTCCCGATGTGCGCACGGTCGATGAGATTGCGAGCGAGTTCGAGATCGCGGCGAGGATTGAGATGCAGGACGCTTCTTTGGGGGGCGAAGGTGGGCACGGTTCGAGGCTTGCCGACGCGCGTGCGACGGCGCGGGGCATCGCGGGCATCACTGACTGGATCGATGCTCGCGCGCCGGATGTGGTGCTTGTGCTGGGCGACCGCATCGAGGCCTTCGCCGCCGCGTCGGCCGCTGCGATCGCGGGCATTCGCGTTGCGCACCTGCACGGCGGCGACCGCGCGCCGGGCATTGCCGACGAATCACTTCGCGGCGCGATCACCAAACTCGCGCACATTCATCTGCCGGCGACTGAACAATCGAGCCTGCGCATCATCGCGATGGGCGAAGATCCGCGAACGGTGTACGTCGTCGGCTCGCCGGCGATGGACGGCCTCGATGACATTCCCGCGCTTGATGAGGCCGAATTCGACGAATTCGGCCGCCCGGACATTGTCATGCTTCTTCACCCGACCGGTGAGGACGACGCAACAGAACGGCAGCGCTGCGCGACCCTGATCGATTTGTGTCGCCAGGCTGCGTCCATGCTGGCGCTGCATCCCAATCACGATGCGGGGCGCGACGGCATAGTCGCCGCGATCGAAGCGGCGGACATTTATCATCGAGCGCATGTGCCGCGCGAATCGTTTATCGGACTGCTTCGCCGGGTGAAACTGCTGGTCGGCAACAGCAGCGCGGGACTCATCGAGGCGGCGGCGCTGGGCACGCGCGTCATCGACGTGGGCGATCGCCAGGTGGGTCGTGAGACCGCGGGGCACGTC
>CAZLDF010000207.1:0-4305 GCA_964558095.1 uncultured Isosphaeraceae bacterium
TCGAGCTCGAACGCCCGGCCGACGCGCGTCTGCTCGCGGCTGCTGCGCGATGCGGCGTCGCGGTCATCGGGGTGCAGGTGCGCGTACCAGAAGCCCTTTTGCAGCCACTGCTCGATCGGATAGCCCAGCAGCGTCTCCGCCTGGTGGCTGACGAACGCGAAGCGATATTCGATGAGATCGAACTCCCACGCGATCAGCTTGACGTCCTCGACCAGCCGGCGGTACTGCTCCTCGCGCTCGCGCAGCGCCTGCTCGGTGCGCTTTTGCTGCGACACGTCCATCAGCACGATGTGCCAGCGCGTGACGCCTTCGGCGAGGCGAAGCGGACGGCTGGCGCTGCGCACCCATCGATACGAGCCGTCGTCGTGCGCCAGCCGGCACGCCATATCCACCGCCTCGTTGCGATCGGCCCCGCGATGCGCCCGCTGGCTCAGGATCTCGCGGTCGTCGGGATGGATGAGTTCGAAGAGCCGGCCGAAGCGCCGCTTGACGGCGGCGGCGTTGACGGGCCCGATGAGGTCCTCCAGCCCCGGACCCATGAACAGCAGTTCCCGCCGCCCGTCCGCATGCCGGTCGTACGTGTAGATCACGCCGGGCATGTGTTCGGCGATGGAGCGGATGTGCGCTTCGCTTTCCCGCAGCGCCCGCTCCGCCGAGCGCTGCGCCGTCACGTCCAGCGCGATGCCGATGCAGCCGATGATCTCGCCTCGATCATGACGAAGCGCTTCCACGTGCGCCTGGAACGTCATTCCGCCGAGATCGACTTCATATGGCACCTTCTCGCCCCGCAGCGCCCGGCGATGGGCCGCGATGGCGACGAAATCTTCGTCATCGGTCTGAAAGAGTTCGTACAGCGACTTGCCGACCAAGTCCGACTCTTTCATGTCGAGCGCATCGAGGGTCTGGCCGACGGTGGAGGTGAAGCGCAGGTCGCGGTCGGTGGTCCACATGCCGGCGGGCATTTGCGATGTTGTCATCGCCAGCCGGGTTTCGCGATCGGTCAGCGCGGCCTCCATGCGATGCCTGCGGAATTCCTCCGCGCGAAGACGAGCGAGAATCCGGCTGGAGCGCAGCGACAACAGCGCGAGGCACGCAGCCATGAGGCACGCCACGAGCACCAGCACATTGAGCTTGATCCACGCGGATGCCAACGTGCGCGAAACCCCCGCTTGGTGGTTGCGGATGGTGTCGGTGATCCCGTGCTCGGCGCGGATGCTGTCGGCAAGGTGGCCGACCAGTTCCTGCGACGCTTCGCTGGGCGACGCGTCGCCCGCGTCGATTCGATCGTGCAGCGCTCGAAGCGCTGCGATGGTCGTCGCCAGGAGTTGCACGTCTTCGTTGATGGCGTGTTGCAGCGATTGCGGCCGGGACAGGTCGCTCAGTCGGCGCGTCGCCCGCTCGTGCAGGGCAGCCCACTGCGCTTCGTGCTGCGGAAAGTCGTCGGCATGTCGCGCGTGTGCGAGCATCTCGTCGCCCATGGCGCCGATCGCGTCGCCCAGGTCGCTGGTCGCGGCGAGCACGCCGAGGTTTTGATACACGGCGCTGCGCGCACGCGAATACGTGACAAGCAGCCACACCGCCGCGACAACGAACGCGGCGGAAACTGCGACGACGGCCCAGGGAAAAGAAGAGCGAACGATGCGCATGAATCGAGCTTCCGCGGATTTCTAAACCTGTTGTGGAGAGTGTAGTCCACAGCGGCGGCGGAAGGCCGCGGTGGCGCCGGGCACTGAAGTGCCGGGCCCGGTTGTCAGGCGCGCTCGATGAGCATGTTCACGCTGTTGCCCCCACCGAGGCAGAGGCTCGCGACGCCTCGCCGCCCGCCTGTGCGGATGAGCTGGTGGATGAGCGTGGTGAGGACGCGCGCGCCGCTGGCGCCGATGGGGTGGCCCAGGGCGACGCCCCCGCCGCAGATGTTCAGCTTCTCTTCGGGAATGCCCAGCACTTTGATGTTCGCCAACACCTGCGCCGCGAAAGCTTCGTTGAGCTCGAACAGGTCGATGTCGGCGACGGCGAGCTTGTTGCGGTCGAGAAGGGCTTGGATGCCGATCGCCGGGGCGTGGAAGATGTCCTTCGGCGCCACGCCGGAGGTGTAGGAGTCGATGATTCGCGCGAGCGGTTTGGCGCCGATTTCGCGTGCTTTGGCTTCGGATGCGACGATGATCGCCGCGCCGCCGTCGGAAATTTGCGATGCGTTGCCGGCGGTGACGGTGCCGTCCTTGGCGAAAACAGCGGGCAGCTTGGCGAGCGCTTCGACGGTCGTGTCGGCGCGGATGCCCTCGTCGGCGCTGACCCCCCCCTCCGGCCCGGGCTGCTTGCGGTTGCCCACCTGCTCGCCCGTCAGCGGCACGACTTCTGTCTTGAAGAAGCAGTTCTTCGTCGCGGCGGCGGCGCGGTGATGCGACTGCGCGGAGAACCGGTCCTGCTCGGCGCGCGAGATGTCGAACTTTCTGGCGATGTGATCGGCGGCGTTGCCCATCGACCACTTCTCGAACGCGCACGTCAGGCCGTCGTACTGCATGTGGTCGATGAGATGTCCCTCGCCGAACTTGATGCCGGAGCGCGCGTGGACCAGGTGAGGCGAGGCGGACATGTTTTCGAACCCGCCGGCGATGACGAGCTGGTTGTCGCCCGCGCGGATGGATTGCGAGGCGAGCATGACGGCCTGCAGGCCGCTGCCGCAGACTTTGTTGATGGTCTGGGCGCTGAGTGTGTCGGGCAGGCCGGCGCCGAGGCCCGCCTGGCGCGCGGGGTTCTGGCCCAGGCCCGCCTGCAGGACGCAGCCGAAGATCGCTTCATCGACGTGTTCCCTCGCGGCGGGCACGTCGCGAAGCACAGCTTCGATGGCGAATGAGCCGAGGCGAGGGCTGTGGACGCGCGTCAGGCCGCCGAGAAAGCGGCCGATGGGAGTTCGTCGGGCGGCAAGAATGACGGGTTGTGGCATGATGCATGAATCCTAGCCCGGCGAGCCTCAAAAACCACGGAGACACGGAGACACGGAGGGTGAGGAGGGTTTCGCCTCGCGGCCTTCCCACCAGGGTGGATCTGCGACCTCGAAGATTCGTCAGACCACGGCACCCGGCGGACTTGGCGATTTCGCGATTTGGCGAAGTCACTCGCCGCGTCTATTTTGACTTTTTGACGCTTTGACCTTTTCTCCGGCTTCTCCGTGTCTCCGTGTCTCCGTGGTTAAACTCTTGGGAAATGAACACGCCCCGTCGATACACGCGCGACAACCTCTCCTCGCTCGAAAGCTACATCCTTCGTGAGGAGCAGCGCTTTCCCGAAGCTACGGGCGATTTCTCGTGGATCATGAACGCGATCGCGCTGGCGGCCAAGGCGATCGCCAGCAAAGTTCGCCGCGCCCGCATCGAAGATGTGCTCGGCGACGTCGGCAGCGAGAACGTCCACGGCGAGACGCAACAAAAACTCGATGTCATCGCCAACGAACTCATCGTCCGCTGTCTGAGCGATCACCGCATCGTCGCTGTGATCGCGTCCGAGGAAGACAACGAACCGACGCTGCTGCATCGCGGCTCGCAGGGCGGCAAGTACTGCATCTTCTTCGACCCGCTCGACGGCTCGTCGAACATCGACGTCTCCGTCGGCGTGGGGACGATTTTCAGCGTCGTGCGCAACGACCCCAACGTCCAGGGCGTTTATGAAACGATCCTCCAGCCCGGGCACAAGCAGGTCGCGGCGGGGTATGTCGTCTATGGCTCATCGACCGTGCTGGTCGTCACCACGGGCAACGGCGTGGACATGTTCGTCCACGACACCGCGATCGGCGCTTTTGTTCTTGTCCAGGAGAAGATCAAGATTCCGAAGGCGAAGAAGATTTACTCGATCAACGAAGCCTACGCGGAGACGTTTCACCGGCCCTATCAGGAATATCTGGGCTGGGCGCACAAGAATGGTTACTCCAGCCGCTACATCGGCTCGATGGTGGCGGACGTGCACCGCACGCTCCTGACAGGCGGCGTGTTTCTCTATCCGCCGACGGGTTCGCACCCGCAGGGCAAGTTGCGATTGATGTACGAAGGCAATCCGATGGCGATGATCATCGAACAGGCCGGGGGCAAGGCGTTCAGCGGCCAGCAGCGCATCCTCGACATCGTTCCCACCGACATGCACCAGCGATGCAGCGTCGTCCTCGGCTCGCCGGACGAGGTCGATCGCGTGCAGCAGTTCGTGGAGCGACACGTGGTGGCGTAAGACCCCCCTCTCCCCTCGGGCGAAGTCATCGGCACAGTGGCACAGGTCGCAGACTCGCTGTGGAGAGCGTCTCGCCTGTGTCGCGTCATC
>CAZLDF010000208.1:0-7555 GCA_964558095.1 uncultured Isosphaeraceae bacterium
GATGCGCCCGGCCGCGACCGAGTCGCCATAGGAGAACCCGCCCGGCACGCCGATCAGATCGAAGCGGTCGATCATCGACGGCTGCCGTCGCAATTCGTTCAGATGGCGCGGCCGCGCGCTTGCGCCGGCAAGCTCGAAAGCATGCGCGAGTTCAACGTCGCAGTTGGTTCCCGCGGTCGTGATGATCAGGGCGCTGGGCATCGGAAGTCAGAGGTCGGAGGTCAGAGGTCAGAGGTCAGAGGTCGCGTTTCGCGAGCGGGTCGAAGTGTCGCCTGCGGAGACCTCGCTCCGCTGCTCCGAACGTGCGATACCTCCATCGTTCGATTCTACCAATCCAATGTCGCATTCCATGCGTCCCGGAGCGTCGAAACCGGGACATCAAGCTCGCTGGCGATTCGCACGCTCTTCGCTGCGGTGAACACGCCCAGCTCGCGCAGCGGCATTCCGCCGAGCATTTGGCTGATGGTTGGCACATCCGATGGATGAACTTCGAGCAGGTACCGCGAGGGCGCTTCCGCGAACCATGCCGCGTGCGACGGCAGGGGATGCAGTTCGATGCCGAGGTCGCCTGCGAACGCCATTTCCGCCGCGGCGACCAGGATGCCGCCGTCGCTGACATCGTGCGCCGATCGCACAAGCCCGCGCGCGATCGCATCATGCACCTTTCGCGCAATGGCAGGCCCCAGTTCGAGATCAGCGCAGGGCAACCCCTCGTCACTCGGCTCGCCGCCGAAGATCAGCTCATAATGCGAGCCGCGCAGGTTGTCGGAGAGTTCGCCAACGAGCATCAACAAGTTGCCGGCCCGCTTGGCGTCCATCGTCACGCAGCCGCGGACGTCCGGCACAATTCCCATGCCCGAAATCAAGAGCGTCGGCGGAATCTGGATGGTGCGCCCGTCTTCGGTCGTGAACTGGTTGTTCAGCGAGTCCTTGCCCGAAATGAACGGCGTGCGATAGGCCTTCGCGCCGTCGTAGCACGCCTCGGCGGCGCGAACGAGGTCACCGAGGTTGCGCGGATCGGTGCACGAAGGCCAGCAGAAATTGTCGAGAATGGCGATGCGCGACGGATCGACGCCGACGCAGACGAGGTTGCGCACGCACTCGTCGATGGCGCTGAGCGTCATGGCGTAGGGATCGGCGGCGAAGCCCGTCGCCAAGCCGCACGCGATGCCGAGCCCGCGATGCGAGCCCGCGACCGGCTGAATCACCGCGGCATCCGACGGCCCCCCCCCGCGTCCGCCCTGCCCGCCGATCATGCCGACGAGCGGCTTGATCACGGTCGCGCCCTGCACTTCGTGGTCGTACTGGCGGATGATCCAGCGCTTGGACGCGATATTGGGATGCGCCAGAAGCTGGAGGAGCGCAGCCTTGATTGAAGGGCGCTGCGGAGAAGCGTCATTGCCGGAACCGCCCTCATCCCCAACCCCTCTTCCGCGGGGAGGGGGGAACTGGAACACCGCTTCGCGCATCATTTCGGGCAGACCATCGTGAAGAAAAGCCATCGGCAACCGCCCGACTTCGCTTCCGTGATAGAGAAGCGTCAGCTCGACGTTCTCCGTGCCGAAGTGCCCCAGGTCGCACATCTCGACGTCATGCTGATCACAGATCGCGCGCAGCGCATCGACGTTGTGGGGGGGGACGGCGAGCACCATTCGCTCCTGCGCTTCGCTGATCCAGATTTCCGTCGGCGAGAGGCCTTCATACTTAAGCGGCGCGCGGTCGAGGTGGACTTCGGCGCCGAGCGCCTCGCCCATTTCGCCGATCGCCGAGGAGAACCCGCCCGCGCCACAGTCGGTGATGGCGTTGTACAGACAGGTAGCGGCGCCCTTGCCCGTGCCGTCCTCACCCCTAACCCCTCGCCCGAAGGGAGACGGGGACAAGAGGCCCTCACCCCTGACCCCTTGGGGGGGCCCAAGGGGAGAGGGGGGCAAGAAATCGCGCGCCGCGAGGATTGCATCGAGCAGCTTCTTTTCAGTCACGGCGTTACCGATCTGGACGGCGTGGCTGAATTCGTCGGCGTGCGTGTCAGTCAACTCCGCCGACGAGAAGGTTGCGCCGTGGATGCCGTCGCGACCGGTGCGCCCGCCGAGCGCGATGATGCGGTCGCCGCGCTGCGCCGCGCCCTTGATCTTGTCACGTGGCATGATGCCGATGCAGCCGCAATAAACCAGCGGATTGCCGACGTAGTCATCGTGGAACCACACCGCGCCGTTGAGCGTCGGGATGCCCATGCGGTTGCCATAGTCGCGCACGCCGGCGACGATCTCGGTGAGCACGCGCCGCGGATGAATGACGCCGGCGGGAAGAAGCGACGGAGCGACGAAGGGACGAAGCGACGAAGGCATTGAAGACTTCGCAGTTCGCTCAAGTCTCGCGCTATCGCGTGCTACTAACCCTCCGTCGCTACGTCGCTCCGTCCCTTCGTCGCTCGTTTTCCAGGAATCCGGGTGTGCGACGCAAAACACATCCGTTGCAGCGATGGGTTTGGCTGCGAGGCCGGTTCCCATGATGTCGCGAATGCAGCCGCCGATGCCGGTCGCGGCCCCGCCGTAGGGCTCGATCGCCGAGGGGTGATTGTGCGTTTCGCACTTGAAGCACACCGCCCAGTCGTCGTCGAAGGCGATCACGCCCGCGTTATCGACGAAGACGCTGAGGCACCAGTCGATGCCCTCAGCGATGAGTTCGTGCGTCGCCGCGGCGACGGTGGATTTCAGGAGATTGTGGATGGTGACGGAACCATCATCGTTGAGTTCGTGTCCCGGACGCCCCCCCCTTTCGAGGTTCGCGCGTGAAAGCCCAGGGATAGCTATCCCTGGGCTTTCGTTTGATTCGCGATAATTGATCGTCGCCTTCAATGTCTTATGAACGCAGTGCTCCGACCACGTCTGCGCGAGCGTTTCGAGTTCGATTTCGCGCGGGTCGCGGCCGAGCGATTCGTATTCACGCTGGATCGCCTTCATCTCGTCGAGCGAAAGAAACAAGTGCGACTCGCGCGAAAGCTTCGTCAGGGCCGCGTCGTCGAGGTCGCGCAGGCGCACGCTGCGAATGTTCAGTTGATACGGCGAGCCGACGGGAAACGACGCGGGGTGGTAGGGCCGATCGTGGATCGCGTGGATGACGGTGTTGGCCAGGCATCGCCGGGCCAATTCACGCGCCGCGGCCGCATCGATCCCGTCGAGATCGAACCGCCGGCCGGTCCGAACGCGAACCATCTTGCCCAGCATCGCGTGGATCGCCAGTTCAATCGGCGGCGCATCCGGATCGGTCACGCCGGGCAGCGGATGAATCTCGATGATCGCCGCTTTGTCCCCCTCTCCTCGGGGGGGTGGGAGAGGGGCCAGGGGTGAGGGCTTCTCATTCCCCTCTCCCCTTGGGAGAGGGGTTAGGGGTGAGGGCCAAATGAGCAAGTGCTCCGAAGTCGCGACGATCGCCCCCCCGCCATCAACGATAGCCTCTTCCGTCACGGGATCGGCCAGCAGCTCGCTCGCGATCCGCTGAACTTCGTCATCACTCAGCTCTCCTTCGATCAGATACACGCTGCAGCTGTGAATCTGCAAGGGCAGCGGTTGCACGCCTGCGGACCCCCCCGCGAGCGCAGCGCGCAGCGCCGCATCGCCCTTCGGGTCGGGCATGCCCGGCCGGGGACGAACCTCAACTCGATGAACCGCTTTCACACGGGGAGTAGCGCGGGGGGTGGCGATGCTTGCGACTGCCATACGACGAGCGCGGCATCCTACACCCTCAACCTCGGATCGACCACGGTTCAAACAATCGCACTCCGTTTGACGAGTTCGTCGCAATCTTCAGAATGCCCCTCGTCCTCCCGCCAACCCGGACCTTCGCCTCCTCGATGACTCAGGTCCGCCGTCGCCCAATCGTTCCAGAATCCGCTCCATGACTTCGCCCCCTGAACCTTCCAAATCCCGCCCTGCCGCACGCCCGGACCGCCCCGTCGTCGAACTCTTCACCGACGGCGCGTGCTCGGGCAACCCCGGTCCAGGCGGCTGGGCCTACATCCTTCGACACCCCGACACCGAGGCCGAGCGCGAAAACTCCGGCGGCGAGCCATCGACCACCAACAACCGCATGGAACTCGTGGCCGTCATCGAAGGCCTCTCCGCGCTCGAACGCCCCTGCACCGTCGAACTCTTCTCCGACAGCCAGTACGTCATCAACGGCCTGCGCGAGTGGCTCGACGCATGGAAAGCCAAGGGCTGGAAGCGGCCGCGGAACAAGCCGGTCATCAACCAGGACCTCTGGCAGAAGCTCGATGAGCTTCGCTCCATCCACGCGCTGCGCCCTCGCTGGGTCCGCGGCCACAACGAGCACCCGGAAAACGAACGCGCCGACCGCATGGCGGTCGCCGCGATCGAACAGTTCCGGTAGGCGGCGGGGCAAAGGTCCGAGGGCGCGAGCGTCCAAGGTCCAGCAGTCCTGCGCGGCTGACCTCTGCCTTCTGACCTCTAACCTCATATCAACCAACTTCGATCAATTTCACGCATCGCTGCGCGACTGAGGCGTCGCTCGATCGACCGCATCGCGGTTTCCACGCCGCCATCGTGGCCTTTCGGGTTCATATGTAGCTACGTTGATGATCCGTGCATTTGGCGTGCGACATGACCTTCGCGGAACCGCGGGGGGCAGCGGACCATGCCCCGAGTGCGGCCGCATGCCCGCTGCGGCCGGGAGCAGCCGGCTGTGGCGCTAAATCTGATTCGCGCCTCGGAGGGTTCACAGACCGACGAGATCGTGGTTAAGATCCTCTGCATCGGATTCATCATGGTCGCGCAAGCGATACTCAACGAAGCCGTGCGGCGACTGGTCGAGCAGTTCGATCCGGAAGCGATCATTCTGTTCGGTTCGCAAGCGCGGGGGACCGCGGACGAGTCGAGCGACGTCGATTTGCTGGTGATCTGCCCGCTTCGGGGAGTCGCCAGACGGGATGTGACGCTGGCGATGGACCTGTCGCTGCGCGGGCTGGACGTGGCTCGAGATGTCATCGTGATGACGCGCGAGGAGTTCGAGCGGCTGCGCGAGATTCCCGGCACGGTCGCGCGACCGGCATGGCAGGAAGGACGCGTGCTGTATGACCGCGCCGCGTGAGGCGCTCGTTCAATCAGCCCGGCAATGGGCGCAGTTCGCCGACGAGGACTTGCTGCTGGCGGTCCACGCCCGGACGCTTGAACCCCCCGTGCGGCCGAATCGGTTGATCGCCTACCACGCGCAGCAGTGTGCCGAGAAGTACCTCAAGGCCTTCCTTGTCTCCCAAGGAATCGACTTCCCGCTCACGCACAATATCGCCCGGCTGCTGGAACTCTGCGAGCGACGGGCCCTGTGGACGGGCGAGTTGGTCAGCGCGGCCGGGTTGACGACTTACGCCATCACAACTCGATATCCCGGCATCGCGGACGACGTCAGCATTGCTGAGGCCGACGGAGCGGTGAAACAGGCGAAGCTGGTTCGCAGGGTCGTTCGCGAGGCGCTGGAGGCAGACGGCGTTCAACTCGTGCCCAATGCCCCCGGCATCGAATAGGCCCCGGCTTGCCCCCTTCCCCGGCTTGTGCTACAGTCCGCGGCTTGGTTTTTCGCAGGTAGAAGGGATTGGGGACCTGGGACCAGGCAATCGTCTGTTGTCCTGCCGATCGTTCTGTGATACCGACCCCTAGCGCAGGGGCACGAAGCCCCTCGCGAAACGCGATGATGTCGCGTGCCTGCTGACTTCTGATCTTTGACTTCTGACGTCTTCCTCCCATGCCCACCATCAACCAGCTTGTTCGTCGTCCGCGGCGGGATCCCGCCACGAAGTCCAAAACGCGCGACCTTGACGCCTGCCCGCAGAAGCGCGGCGTGTGTCTGCAGGTTCGCACGGTCACGCCCAAGAAGCCCAACTCCGCCTTGCGCAAAGTCGCACGCGTGCGATTGTCAAACGGGCGCGAAATCACCGCGTACATCGGCGGCGAGGGACACAACCTCCAAGAGCACTCGATCGTGCTCGTTCGCGGCGGGCGCGTCCGCGACCTGCCCGGCGTGCGATACCACGTCGTCCGCGGCTCGCTCGATACGCTGGGCGTCGATGGCCGCAAGAAGGGCCGAAGCAAGTACGGAACCAAGAAGGGCAAGTGAGAGCAGAAGTCCGAAGTCAGACCGCATCGACACCTTTCGCGAGGGGCCTCGTGCCCCTGAGTTGGAAGTCACGCTGGATTCGAGATTTGAGATTCGAGATTCGAGATTCGAGATTCCATAATCACCGCAAGTAATCGCAGCAAGACGCACTCCGGCGCTGGACGCGTGTCCCGCCTGCTGCGGTGAACGAACAGTCCGGGCGTTCGCCGGGACAGACGAGCCAAAGGAGCCCCACTTCATGGGCGGCCGCATCACCAATTCCGACAAGCAGCTTCAACCGGACCCTCGCTTCGGCGACAAGACGTTGGCGAAATTCATCAACTGCGTGATGTACGAGGGCAAGAAGGCCGTCGCGCAGCGCGTCGTGTATGACGCGCTCGACCTCATCGCCAATCGCATCGAGAAGGACAAGCCGGAGAACCTGCCTCCCACCGCGATCGAAACGTTTCACCGCGCGATCGACAACGTCAAGCCCAACGTCGAGGTGCGTTCGAGGCGCGTCGGCGGAGCGAACTACCAGGTGCCGATGCAGGTGAGTTCCCGGCGGCGCCAGAGCCTGTGCTTCCGGTGGATCATCGACGCCGCCCGCGGCGAAAAAGGCAAACCCTTCGCCGAACGCCTGGCGCGCGAACTCTTCGACGCGGCGCGCGGCGAAGGCAAAGCCATGGCGACTCGCGACCAGACCCACCGCATGGCCGACGCTAACAAGGCGTTCGCGCACTTTGCCTGGTGAGAAACCCGTCACGCCGGACCTGAGTCCGCGAAGTCGTAGATCCGCCGTGGCGGGGTCCGGGTTCAGGAATCCGTGCGCCGCCTACGATTCGTCGTGGACCATTCGCACCCTGTGATCCTCTACGACGGCGAGTGCGGGCTTTGCCATCGCATGGTGAAGTTCGTGCTCAAGCGCGACAAGGCGGGCGTGTTTCACTTCACGCCGCTTCAATCGGCGACCGGCGAGCGGCTGCTGCGCCAACATGACCTGCCGGGAGACTTGCGAAGCACGATGGTGCTGATCGCGGACGGCGACGGTGAACCCGCGCTGATCCGCGGCGACGCGGTCGCGGCGATTCTGCGCCGCCTGCCGGGCGTCTGGCGACCCCTCGGCGCGGTGTATGGCATCCTGCCGCGGCCGATTCGCGACGGCCTGTACCGCTTCATCGCGCGCATCCGATTTCGTCTGTTTGGCAAGTCGCGCAGCGCGTGTCCAAACGTGCCTCAACATCTCGCTGAGCGATTTCATGCATGAACTGCGCTGAGCGCAGGGGCACGAGGCCCCTCGCGAAACGCGACGATGGTGGCTGATTTCCGACCTCCGACCTCCAACTTCTGACCTCTGACTTCTGACCTCTTCCCCCATGAATCTCGAACGCTACCATCGCCAGATGCTTCTGCCCGGCTGGGGCGAAGAAGGCCAACAGCGCCTGGGCCGCTC
>CAZLDF010000209.1:0-4094 GCA_964558095.1 uncultured Isosphaeraceae bacterium
AAACGAACTCCTGCGCCTAACCGTCAAGAACATGCTGTTCAAGGACATTGACTGGTCGAGCTTCAGGACCGACCTGCGCCTCATCCATCGAAGGCTTGCCAACCTCCTCTCCGCGTGTCGGCTTTATACCGATCAATCAAAGCACGATGTGCGTGCAATCTATGGCAACCCGTCTGACGTGTACGACAAGCTAGAACAAGCATTCAGGCACGAGTACGACACGCGACTGGGGTACTGCATGCTGGAGGGGATTCGCAATCACATGCAGCATGGCGGGCTGCCGCTCTTTCAGCTTGCTTACTGCGATACGCGTGACTACCCTGGGAATACTCAGAAACACCACAAAGTTACTTGCGAGCCGCGTATAAGCGTTTCACAGCTGATGCAAGAAAAAGTCTTCAAGGCATCCATGATCCAGCGCATCCCGAACGCCCCCGACCTGATGGACATTCGCCCGTTGGTACGCGAGTACGTTGAAGGATTTGGATCAGTGCACAAGCAGCTTCGTCAGTGGATGGCGGACGACACTGGACGCTGGAAGTCAACGCTGGTCGACATGCGAGATCGGTGGCGTGCCAAGTTCGGTGACAAGTATGTCGGCCTCGCTGTCGTCGAACGAGACGATCGAAACTGTGGTGTGCGAAATGTGCCTATCTTCGACGATTTCCTAGACGATTACCCCGATCTTCTGCGGAAGAATGCTTACCCCGACCACTATGCGACACAGTTTGTGTCGGGCGAAGTGGTTACAAAGTCGAAGTAGGCGCTATATCCGCGCAATTCCATTGCGGTAGTTGTCCAATCAACCGGTGAACTGTGCAAGTCGACGTTCCAGCCGCGCAAGCCCTGCGATGAACCGCGCAATCGGAGTGATGAACGGCGCAAGTCCATCGGCGAACGGCGCAAGTCCATCGGCGAACGGTGCAGGTCCACAAGCGAACGGTGCAAGTCCACTCGCGAGCAGACAAGGCCCTCGCCTCAGGAAGCTAGTTGGACGCCGGAGGTAGCCCGTGCACCCGAGGGCGTCGCCCCCTGCGCGCGGGATTGAGCCAGGGGAACGGGGGACGAGGCAAGTGTTGCGCCCGAAGATGCACCTGCGCACCCCCGCCTGACCAATGCCCTCAGCCAACTCGCGATTGCGCACGATCAACGGACCAAATGCATGGGTGCCAGCCCAATGGTGGCGGCTGGCAGCACGGGGGGGGCGGCTGACAGCAGGTTGGCAGCCCGTCACAGTCGCCAGTTCACGGCTGACAGCGGGGTTTCACTCAACACCAGTGCGTTGGCGGCCGAGAGGAGAGCCGGTCGGCGACGGCCCCCAGCGGGTTGGCAGCCCGCCACTGCTGACAGCAGCCCTCACCCCAACCCTCTGTCTCCCCACCACGGCGGGTCTTCGACCCGACCCCTTTCTCAACGGCGAGAGGGGAACGGAAGCGCGCACAAACGTGACGCTCGCGCGATGCGGCTCCTGGACTTCGCCGGCGGGGAAGACATAGTTTTTCTTTCTTTCGACGACAGGCGGCGGGCTCGCTGCGCCTGCTCGCCACACTCATTGGCAATCGAATAGCGCCCCGCTCGCCGCGTCCATCTCACCCCACACTCCCCGCCTCTTCGCCGCCTCCGTGTGGTCCGTGCTGAGGAGAGAAGATCAAGAGTTCAATAGTCCAAAAGTCCAAATGGAAGGCATCCCCAAACCGGATCCCTCTGTGAGTCCTCTGTGAGCTCTGTGTCTCTGTGTTCTTTCCTCAGCTCCGTGGTGAGAGAATCTTCGATTTGTCAAGAGAATTCGCCGTGAAATCCGCGAACAAAATGAGAAGCGTCACAGTTGTGCGAAACTAAACCCCCTCCGCAAAAGCAGATTTGCGCACAAGAGTGACGCTTGCTGGAGAAATCGCTTGACAGGATGGGCGCTGCACCACAGCGGGGCGAGGTCTTCCCGCCACGGCGGGTCTTCGACTCGGCGACTCTTTGACCCGCTCGCGAAACTTGCGTGCGATCAGCCCAGGCCGCCCTTGAGCTTGCCGCCGAACTTCGCGTTGAGCAGGGCCTTGCGGCGCTTGAGTTCCGGGTCTTCCTTGCGAGGGGGGGGGGCTTCGAGCATCTTCTGCTCCTGAAGCGCTTTCAGCGAAAGGCTGATCCGTCGCGATTGCGGGTCGATGCTCAGCACCTTGACGCTGACGACCTCGTTGGGTTTGACGACGCTGCTGACGTTGCGCACGCGGTCGTGGCTGAGCTCGGAGATGTGGATGAGCCCTTCGACGCCGGGTGCGAGTTCGACGAACGCGCCGAAGGCCATGAGCCTCGTGACGCGGCCGCTGACGGTTTCGCCGGGCTTGATCTGGCTCGCCTGGGCGACGTACGGATCGTCCTGAAGCTGCTTCATGCCCAGGCTGATGCGCGGCGGGTCTTGTTCGAGATCGACCTTCAGCACCTGCACGCGCACCTGATCGCCTTCCTTGACGACTTCAGAAGGATGGCGAATGCGATTGTGGCTGAGGTCGGAGACGTGGATAAGGCCGTCGATGCCGCCGATGTCGGCGAAGGCGCCGTAGGGCTGCACAGACGTCACGACCGCGTCGAATGTCTTGCCGGGCTCGAGATCAGCCAGGAGCTTCTGCCGCAGTTGCTCGCGCTCGGCCTTGAGAATGCTCTTGCGGCCGAGCACGATGCGGCCTTCGCGGCCCCCCCCTCCAGCCTTTCCCCCCCCTCGGCCGCGTTCGATTTCAAGGACTTCGCAGGGGAACTTCTGCCCGACGAACGTAGTGAGGTCGGCGACGTGGCGCAGCTCGACCTGGCCCGCGGGCATGAACGCCCGGTGACCGGCGACTTCCATGTCCAGGCCGCCCTTGTTCGTCCCGGTGCAGCGGGCTTCCACCACTTGCCCGACTTCCAGCGATTCCCACGCGGCCTTCTGCACCTTGCCGCGACGGGAGACCACCCACAGCTTGTCGTCGGGGTCGTATCGCTCGAGCACGAACTCGACCTTTTGGCCCAGCGCGGGTTTCTCGTCGTCGAACTGCGCAAGCTTGCAGATGCCCTGCGTGCGAGGATCGAATTCGACCATCACGTCGTCGCCGTGAACAGCGACGACGGTTCCGCTGCGTATCTGCCGGCCTGCGTCGCGCGAAGCGCGCTCGCGGCCTGTCGCGGTCGAGCGCGGGGCGGCCGCGTCGCCGGGGGAGCGAAACTGGGGCTTTTCGGGCGCATCGAGCATGTCGGCGATGCTCATGTCGCCCAGCGCCGCCTGGATTTCCGCTTCGAGTCGAGCGTCGAGTCCGGCGGACTTGTCGGCGTGCGCCGAAGGGAGAGAAGAATCCTGCTGCATTGCGAGTCCGGGTTGTTGTGAAAGGTTAGGGCGGTAGCCGTCGGTCGGGAAAGGCAAGTCGCGGATCATATCTTCCCGGCGTGTCAAAGGGCGTTCGCGGCCGAAAGCGTACCGCGGCGCGGCGGCGGCGCGGCTCACGCCTCTCGCTGCGGAACCCACCACGGCGGCACTGCGTACAGCATAGGTGCTCAGAAGCCTGCGTGATGACGAGCGGGGCGCTCGGTCTCGGCGGAGGAGAGGGTGGAACAGGCACAACGCGGCGGGTTCCGACGGTTTTTCTCCTCGTGTGGCCTATGGCGCGATGGTGTATGATCGTTTTCCTGCCGGGCGGGCGCCCGCGCAGCGCGACTGGTTCGGCGTGAGCCGGCCCGCGGCGTCGTCGGGCTTCGGAGCGTGAAAACGGCCCTCCGCCCCCTGGCGAAGGGCACCCAGGAACGAGGTAGCTCATGGCACATCGAAACGCCGCGTGGGGCATTGAGATCGGCGCCTACGCCATCAAGGCCATTCGCCTGGAACGCGACGGCGAGGGCGTTCGCGTGGCGGATTTCGCCGTCATCCCCCATAAGCGGGTGCTCACCACGCCCGACCTCGATCAAGACGAAATGATCCGCCTGAGCCTGGGCCAGTTCATCAGCCAGAAGTCGCTGGAAGGCGAGCATCTGGTGATGTCGGTGCCCGGCCACAGCGCGTTCGCGCGGTTCGCGAAGCTGCCGCCGGTTGAGCCCAAGAAGGTGCCGGACATCGTGAAGTTCGAGGCGGTGCAGCAGAT